>JBAWHL010000181.1:0-1599 GCA_049593815.1 Ilumatobacteraceae bacterium
CCGAGAACGTCACCACCCTGGTGTACGTGATCACCGGCACCAGCAAGATGGCCGGCTTCGTTTCATTCGGCATGCTCGGTTTCGTCGGCACCGTGTTCTTCGTCAAGGCAGCGTGCATCGCAGTACCGGGGCTCGCCACCCGCCGCTATGCAGCGCTGTGCGTGCTTGCACCGAGTCTCGTGTACTGGCCGTCCTCGATCGGCAAGGACGCAATCATGCTCCTCACCCTGGGCATCGCCACGTACGGCATCGCACGGCTCGTCTCCGAACGTGCCGTGCTCGGCCCGATGTTGGTCACCTCCGCCGGCCTCGCAGGTGCCGCCTACATCCGACCCCACCTCGTCGGTCTCTGGCTCGCCGGCGCCTTCCCCGCCCTCCTGATCGCACTGTTTCGCGGCCGCGGCACCTCCCCGGGCGAACAGCCTCGCCCACTCGAACGGGCCGTGTTCATCCCCGTCGTCGCCGCAGCGACCATCGGTCTCGTCCTGGTCTCCCTCGCGACGGTCCGCTACCTGAACCCGAATGCGGACGACTCGCTCAACGACGCCAGCATCACCGACATCCTCGACGAGACCACACGGCGCACCGAGCAGGCCAACTCGTCGTTCGATCCGCCCTCCATCGACAACCCGGTCATGTGGCCGTACGCGTCGATCAGGACGCTCACTCGTCCGCTGCCGTTCGAAGTGCGCGGCAGCGCACAGCTCTTCACCTCACTCGAGCTCACGCTGTTCCTCGCGCTGTGCGTGGCATCACGCAGACGGCTGATGAACATCCCGCGGCTGCTGATCAACAACGCCTACGTCGCGTTCGCGCTGACCACGTTGTTCCTCGGCGGTCTCGCCTTCACCAGTTTCGCCAATCTCGGCATTCTGGCGAGGCAACGGTCGATCGTGTTCCCATTCCTCCTGCTGCTCGTCTGCCTGCCGCCGCTTCCCCGGCGCGCGCCGCATGAGCCCGAACGCGCATCACCCGAATTCGAGCCTCGTCAGAAGAGCTCGATGTCGCCCAGCGTCAACGCCCAATTGGCGAGCGGTGGCACACCTGCGTCGTTCACCGACCGCCACGTCAGAATCGGGCCGCCCCCCGGCAATGGCACCCACGACGACGGGTTCTGGGACTGACCCAACCGGATCGCATACGACGCCCCGGCATCGCGAGCCACGCCTGCAGCAAGCTTGCGCGACGCACGCGGGTCACCGAACTCCGCAACGACCGCAAGCTCCAACGCCGGGCCACGGCGACGAAGACGACAGATGACCGCTGCATCACCATCGTCGATGACCCGATACGCGAGCAGATCACCGCCGAACCGCCACCGGAGGAACGCGTCGTCGACGTTCGTGCGGATCTGACGGATGTCGACCGGCCGGGGCCAACGGTCGCCGACACCATCGGCATCGAGCCACTCGTCAACCCCCACCCCCAGATCGAACTCGACCGACCACCGGTCGGCGGGAACCCGGGCACGAAGCCCGGCTGCTGCGCCTCGTGGCCCGACGAAGCGCACCGTGGCCGGCACGCGACCGATCTCACGCCAGCCCATCTTCAGGTAGCCCGGTCGGCTCTGGGCATTCGGAGTGTTGAACACGAAGTCGA
>JBAWHL010000182.1:0-7148 GCA_049593815.1 Ilumatobacteraceae bacterium
CCCGCTTCGCATCGGCCGTGCGCACCATCAGGTAGCGAACACCGAGATCGTGCATGTGCTGCACGCCGACCGCACCGTCGTTGTTGACGTAGCGGAGCTGGCGCACCGGATTCGACGACTGTTCGGACATCGCCGCAGCGGTGAGGAAGTGGTACGGCGTCGTCCCGGAGGCCTCGAAGAACAGACCCTCCATCGACGCGATGCATCCATCGGTCCAGTGCGGCAACAGCATCAGGGCCATCGTGGTTCCGTACTCCCCGTTGTCCCCGTTGTTCTCCCAGAGCGCACGGCCGCAGCCACGCTCCTCACCGATGTCGCCCATCGTGGTGACGACCTCGTTGTAGGTCGGATACTTCGGACGCCCTTCGTACCCGTTCATGTTGTACCGGGTCCAACTGTCAGCGAGCGCTCGCCCCGACTCGGGCCCCGTGTGGAACGGACCCCACGCGTAGACCGTCGTGTCGCCATCGGCCACCCGACCGTCGAACGGGAGCGTCTCGTACATCCATCCGAACACGACGAGGCAGGACAGGGTGATGGCCCCGGCGGCGAACGCCCCCTCACCGGCGGTGAGCTGCGTGGAGGTCTGACGGTTCTTGACGGCGTTGACGAACCAGGTGATGACCTCGAGCCCACCGATGACCATCAAGAGGTACCGGGTCAGATACACGAACGGCAGCAGGCGAGGGTTCCAGAGCAGTCCGATGCCGGGCAGGCTGTCGCGTGTCAGGTACACGAGCGCGACGAACGACAAGCAGATGAGGCCGACCGCGGTTCCGGTGAGGTGCCGTCGCAGAATCATCGCCACGAAGCCGACGACCGCCAGTGCCGTGATGATGAAGTCGAGCGGGGCGGTCAGCGGGAAGAACATGTCCCAGAAGGAGTCGTTCGCTCCCTCGGGACGGAACCCGTACTTCATGTCGGTCATGTACTCGTGGCCGAAGAGGAAGGGGCCGACCCACCATGCCGACAGCAGCAGCGTCGTCACGCCCACCGTCACCGAGTAGACGAGGCGGCGACGATCGAGCCAGACGAGGCAGACGATGATCGCACTCACCGCGACGAAGATGAGGACGATGCCGTGGGAGACCGCGGCCAGCGACAGCACGACGGCCGTCCAGACTCTGAAGCGGCCGGTTCGCAGTCCGTGCGCGAGCAGGCCGAGTCCGAAGACGGCCAGGGTGAGCGCGATCGAGAAGGAGTACTCCCCCGCCATGGTCGACTTCACGTTGCCGCCGTAGATCGAGTAGCTCTCGTCGAGCAGGAAGCAGAGCGCAGCGACCGAGAACAGCTCCGGAATCGGGTGCCGGAACTTCGCCAGACGCCCGAACGACCAGCACGCGAGCGGGAAGAGCACCAGGCCGGAGACCGCCACCAGCTTGAAGGCGACCCCGTACGGAAGCACGACGTCGAGCGCGACGATCGCCAGCGCCGGGATCACCATGTAGAAGCGGTACAACGGCAGCCCGCCGTACCAGTCCATGCTCCAGCCCGAGATCTGGAAGTTCGGGAGGAAGTGGTCGCGCAGGAACGCCGGCGCCCAGACGTGCGCCCCCATGTCGCCGCCGGTCGGCGTCGTGTCGTCGAAGACGAGGTCGCTGCCGGGCGACACCGGGTTGAGGTGGACGACCATCATCATGATGACGGTCGAGGTGACCAGCACGGCCGACGTCACGAGCACCCGCACGATGCGTTCGTTGGTCCACGGGCGGTTCCACCAGGCCACGGGTCGCTGCACGACGCGTGCCGCGACGCGTGCGGCGAGGCCGGGCTCGGTGCCGGTCGGTTCCGTGACGACCGGCTCGTCGAACTCCGCCGTCTCGTCGAGCACCGCGGTCTGTTCGGCGTCGGCGGTGTCCGCGGGTTCGAGCCCGAACTCGCGATCGAACCAGCCACCGAAGTCGTCCGTCGGTCCGCTCGACTCGTCCGGCTCGTCCGGCCCGTTCGGCTCGTCGGTCACTGCGCAGCCGCCTGCGACACGTTCATCTTCGGCGATGCGGTGTGGTCCATCAGATCGTCAATCATGGCAGCGGGCCGCGGTCCGGTTGAGTCATGTCGCGAGCAACAACGCCGTGGCGTTGAACCCGACGTGGATCATGATCGGCGTTCCGAGTCGTCCGGTCCAGAGCGCAGCAGCGCCCAGGACGAGCCCGAACGCGAACAGACCGGGGAACTCGACCGGACGGAAGTGCACCAGCGCGAAGGTGGCGGCGACCGCGACCACGACGAGCCCCTCGTTGAACCGCGCGGCGAGCGGACGCTGCAGCAGGCCTCGGTAGAACAGCTCCTCGACGATCGGTGCGCCGACCACCACGACGGCGACCAGCAGCCATTGGTGCGCGCCGGCTCGGTCGACCAGATCCTGCGCGTTCTCCTCGAGCCGGTCCTGGGTGAACGTGTCGGGCCACACCGCTTCGAGTGGGAGGTAGACGACGCGGAGCAGCACCAGTTGGGCCATCGCTCCCACGCCGAGGCCCGCCATGTCGATCCAGTCGATCGAGAGCCCGTAGTCCGCCGTGAAGCTGCCCGAACCCGCCCGCTGGGACACGACCCACATCACTGCGAGGTACGTGACCCAGGCACCTGCCAGAGCTGCGGCCAGCACCGTGAACGGCGCGTCGTCGGCGCCATCGGTGCCATGCATCGCTGCGATCAGCGCCGACGAGACCAGTTGGGCTGCGACCCAGGCGCCGAGAAAGGCTGCCACCGCCGTCGACGCGTCGATCGGACGCGGCGAGGCCGATGGGAGGAAGCCGCCCCTCCCAGCACCGTTCTGAGGAGAGCGTGCGCGATCGCGCGCCGAGTCGGACACGGGGGTCGACGCTAGCGGCGCGGTCGCTCGCCGGTCGGTCAGCGACCGCTCAGACGGCGATCAGGGTGTGCCGGTCGAACCGGCGGTCGTCGAGCAACCAGCCCGACGGAACCGAGAGCCGCGCCGCGTGTCGACCGCAGAGGTCGTACGCATGGGGGTCTCGTTCGATCGACAGGTCGTCGAGCCAGACCTGGGACCGTCCGTAGTGGTACGTCAACGTCACTTCGGCGCGCTCGGAACAGCCCGTGCGTGAGCACTGACGCCCGACTGCCCCACCAGTCAACCGATTCACTCGCTGCATCTCCGCCACGCTAGAACCCGCGGATCGTGACGGCGTGGATGCTCCGATGCGACCGGGCAATGGCCCAGATCCTGCGTAGCATGGATCCATGAGCAACCTGCCGCCGCCACCCCCGCCACCGCCGCCGGGCCGCGGTCGCGGATCGCGTCGACCCGAAGATTCCGGGACCGACCGCCGCCATGGCGAACGCCCGGCGAACAAGAGCAAGGGGCCCGACGCCAACGGCGACGGCAGCGGACCGGGCAGCGGACGCGGCCCGGGCAGCTGGCCTCGCTGGACCATCTGGGTGCTCGTCGGCGTGCTCGCCGCCGCATTCCTGGTGCCCAGCCTGTGGCCCAGCGACGACGGCACGTCGCTCACCTACACCGAGTGGCGCACACAGGTCGTCGACGGACAGATCGCCACGGCCGAGATCAACAACGGCTCCGGAAAGATCACCGGCGAATTCGCCAACGGCGACAAGTACAGCACCTCCGGTGGCGGCGAGCGCGGCGTCTCCGACGCCGACGAACAGCTGATGATCGAACAAAACGTCGACTACGAGTTCAAGCCGCCGAGCAACAACTGGCTGCTCGGCATCTTGTCGATCTTCCTGCCGGTGATGCTGATCATCGGGTTCTTCGTCTGGATGCAGCGACGCGCGCAGGGCCAGATGGGCGGCGTCATGTCGATCGGCAAGAGCAAGGCCAAGGCCTACGACGCGGACCGTCCGTCGACCACGTTCGACGACATCGCCGGCTACACCGGCGTCAAGCAGGAGATCACCGAAGTCGTCGACTTCCTGCGCATGCCCGAGCGCTTTCGCGAGATCGGCGCCCGCGTGCCCAAGGGCATCCTGCTGGTGGGCCCTCCAGGCACCGGCAAGACCCTGTTCGCCCGCGCCGTCGCCGGCGAAGCCGGCGTCGGATTCCTCAGCGTCACGGGTTCGGACTTCATGGAGATGTTCGTCGGGGTCGGCGCCAGCCGAGTGCGCGACCTCTTCCAGCAGGCCCGTCGCATGGGCAAGGCGATCATCTTCGTCGACGAGATCGACTCGATCGGACGCAAGCGCGGTGCAGGTCTCGGCGGTGGCCACGACGAACGCGAGCAGACCCTCAACCAGATGCTCGCCGAGATGGACGGCTTCGAACCCTCCGAGGGCATCGTCATCATGGCGGCCACCAACCGTCCCGACATCCTCGATCCGGCGCTGCTGCGCCCCGGTCGCTTCGACCGTCAGATCGTGGTGCCCCTCCCCGAGTCGAGCGAGCGCAAGGCGATCCTCGAGGTCCACAGCCGCGACAAGCGGATGGGCCCCGATGTCGACATGGAGACCATGGCGGCGGCGACCCCGGGCATGTCCGGCGCCGACCTCGCCAACCTCGTCAACGAAGCCGCGCTCGTGGCGGTGCGCCGAGGCTCGACCCAGATCGAGCGGATCGACTTCGAGAACGCCCGCGACCGGGTGGTGCTCGGCGCCCAGCGCGAGTCGATGATCCTGTCGGCCGAGGAGAAGCGGGCGACCGCCTACCACGAGGGTGGACACGCGCTGCTCGCCACCGTGCTCCCCCACGGCGATCCATTGCACAAGGTGACGATTCTCCCGCGGGGGATGGCCCTGGGTGTCACCTGGTCGCTCCCACAGGAGCGACACACGTACTCCAAGGAGTACTTCGAGGACACGATCTGCAAGGCGATGGGCGGCCGTGTCGCCGAGATGCTCGTCTTCGGCCACCTCAACTCGGGAGCCGCCAACGACCTCGAGCAGGCAACCGGCATCGCACGCCGCATGGTCCGCGAATGGGGCATGTCCGAGCGGGTCGGCCCGATGGCGTGGAGCAGCCAGCAGGCCGTGTTCCTCGGCGAGGACCTGATGTCCTCGCAGCGCGAGTACTCCGACGACACCGCCAAGCTGCTCGACGAGGAGATCGCACGCATCCTCACGTCGCAGGAGAGCCGGGCACGTGACGTCCTCGGACGTCACCAGCGCGGGCTCGAGCTGATTGCCGAGGCGCTGCTCGATCACGAGACGATCGACGGCCCCGAGGTCGCCCGGCTGATCCAGCAGGGCATGGCCGAGACCGGTCAGCCAGCGGACGACATCATCGCCCGCTGAGTTCGGCGGCCGGGCGGTCGTCAGTGGCAGGAGTCCTGCGGCGTCGACCCGGGCTCGCGTGCCTCGGCGACCGCTGCCCACAGGTCGGTGGCCGTCATCGGACCGAGGAACGACGCAACGACCACGCCGTCGGCGTCGGCGATGACGAGCGTCGGGACCGCATCGATCGAGTACTGCTCGTGCAGGGTTCGGTTCGCCGTGTACTCGATGTCGACCACGGCGACGTCGCCGCACTCGAGGACCTGCGCCTTGCCGAGCACGGAACGACACACGTCGCAGGTCGCCGAGGTGAAGACCGCGACGAGCCACGGCGTGTCCGATGCGGGGAACCTGCTCCGATCGAGCTGCTCGGGGACGCTGTAGCGACGTTGCGTGGGCGCGTCGGGCACGTGGCGTCGACGAACGACGAGCGCCACCACTCCGACCACCGCGACGATCACCAGTGCGACGATCAACCGATCCATCAGTCACCCGCCGATGGCAGCGCCCACGATCCGGAGCTCCCTGACAAGCCGTTGCCGCGGGGCAGCAGCCGCTCGACGAACACGCGGTTCGTCGTCTGCACGATCAGTTCGCGGTCGAGCACCGCAGGGTCGGTCAGATCGATGGTCAACACGGCGCCGCCACCGATCGGCAGGTCGGTCAGGCTCGCAACCGGTGTCGGCCCGCTGGGTCCGACCGCCTCGATCGAGACCGTGCCCTCGACGTTGTCGACGTTGTAGACGACCAGCGCGTCCTCGGTCGGCACCGAGGGTCCGATCCCGACGTGCCAACGCGATGCGACGTATCCGTCCGAGCGCGGCGGCGCACCGACGACGACGGAGGTCGCGACCAGATCACCCGCGGGGCGTGTCAGCACCCGCTCGACCACGATCGACGGGTCCGAGAGCGTCGAGAAGACCACCGAGTGGCGCCCATCGGGCAGCGTGATGTTCAGCGTTTCGTCCAGGGGATCGAACACGACGACCTGATGAGCTGGCACCTCGACGGTGATGTCGCTGAACGCGGTGTCGAGCGGCAGGCCGAGGAAGACCACATCGACCTGGACATCGGTGTCGGTCGGGTTGTAGATCGGATAGGTCTCGGTGATCCCGTCGCCACGCTCGCCGTCGGCGAACCAGAACTGATCGCGAAGTGCGGGCGCACCGAGACCGACCTGGTACCCCAAGCGTCCCCCGCCGAGATAGTGCTGGGCACGCCCGACGACGAGCCGGCCCCGCTCGGCCTCGACCTGGACGCCGATGACCGCTTCGTCACGCGCTCCCAACCCGCTCTGACCCATCTGGATCGTCTCGACGGACTGGGGCAGCACCGTGTAGCCCTGGAACGCCGTGGGCTGCGCCTCACCCGACTCGGTGGCGAAGGTCAGGTTGACCACGGCGGCGTCGTCGTACGGGTTGGTCAGGATCAAGGTCTCGACGCTGCCGTCCACGGTGAAGCCGTCGGCGAAATACCACTCCCCCGAGGTGTCCGTCGAACACGCAGAGACCGAGTCCCCGGCCGGATGTGTCGCTCGCTGCTCGACGAAACCTCGTGCACCATCGATCTCGACGACCACGCTCGCGAACGGCGCGGTCACGTACGCGTCGACGTCGATGATGCCGCGAGACCATGGTTCCACGACCACGGGCTGCTCGACCTCGAGCCCATTCACCGTCAGGATGCTGAAACGACCGACGAGCGGTTCGTCGTCACGATTGGCGATGACGACCTCTCCGCCGACGCCGTCCTCACCCGTCGCCGGCACGCCCGGGCAGAACCAACTTCCGGTCAGCGACGCGTCCTCGCTCACCGCAGGCATCCACGCGCCCGCCGGTGTCGAGAAGTAGGGAGCCGGCGTCTCTGGAGCGTCACGGCCCGCAGACACCAGTGCTCCGGCGCCGACGACCAACAGTGCCAGCGCGGGGATCGACCGGCGGTTCATGACGACCCTCCGCTCG
>JBAWHL010000183.1:0-6163 GCA_049593815.1 Ilumatobacteraceae bacterium
TCGCGAGCTCGACGGGCAACGTCTGGCCGTGATCGGATACGGCCCGATCGGGCAGGAGGTCGTCAGGCTGGCGACGGCATTCAACATGCAGCCGGTCATCGTGCGGCGAGCCGCGCAGGGCGACGAACCATGTCCGGTACGGCCACTCTCGGAGCTGCGTGACGTGGTCGGCGACGCCGATGCCGTGGCCATCGCCCTCCCGCTCACCGATGACACGCGAGGGTTGTTCTCGAAGGAGATCATCGATGCCATGCAGCCGCATGCCCTGTTCGTCAACGTCGGCCGCGGCGAACTGGTCGATCAGGCGGCACTGACCGACGCGCTCGCGTCCGGCCGGCTCGGCGGAGCGGGGCTCGACGTGTTCACCCCGGAGCCCCTGCCGGCGGACGATCCACTCTGGGACCTGCCGAACGTGATTCTCACGCCGCACAGTTCGGGCACGAGCGACGGGACGAGCGGTCGCGTCGTCGAGATCTTCCTCGACAATCTCGGGCGGTTCGGGCGCGGCGAGGACATGCGCAACGAGATCAGTCCCCGGTGACGGAACCCGCCGACATCAGGCTGACGTTCGATCAGGTTCCCGAGATCTACACGCGCATCCGCCCGGAGTGTCCCGACGTTCTCCTCGACCGCCCTTGCCGTCGGCGTTCGACGCGGTCGTCTCGGCGAACGCCTACCACTGGATCGCCCCGGCGGATCGAGTGGCCCGGCCACTCCAGCTGCTCGCACCGGGTGGCTGGTTGGCGGTGATCGAGCTGATGCAGGTCGGTTCCGACGTCGACGGCGGGTACTTCGACCGTGTGCAGCCGATCTACGAGGCGTTCGGCGACACCAATCACGATTGGCATCCCCCGAGCCACGACACCGCGGTGCCTCGGTACGTCGAGGAGCTGGCCGACTCCGACGACTACGACGAGCCGGTCCTGCACCGTGTTCGCTGGGACCAGACCTACACGGTCGCGGAGTTCGGTGAACTGATGCTGACGTACTCGGACATGCGCATGATGCCCGAACGCGAGCGCGGCGCGCTGATTCAGCAACTCCTGGCCGTGGTGCGCGACGAGTACGACGGCACGGTGACCCGACCGCTCGTCGCCACCCTCACGATGGCGCAGGCGCGCATCCGGGCGTGACATCGGGCGGACACGGACGCATCGCGCCGCAGGGGTACGGTTGCGCGATGAGCGAACCGATGACGAGCCGGACGCGGCCGTGACCGTTCGATGATCTGGTCAGTCCCGGCCGCGGCCGCCCTCGTCTCCGAGGCGACCGGTCAGATCGACGTCGACACCGACGCGTTGGCCGACGCCCTCGGTGAACAGAATGTGGATGGCTGGACGTGGCTGACCGCTGGGGCCATCCTCCTGGTCGGACTCGTGGTCTCGCGTGTCGCGAAGTGGGCGGTGGCCAAGGGGCTCGGCCGTCGGATCGATCCAGCGCTGGCGGCGCTGCTCGGTCGACTGTGCGGATACCTCGTCGTGGTGATCGCGCTGGTGTACAGCCTCAACGAACTCGGCCTCGCGATCGGACCGTTCCTCGGTGCGCTGGGCATCGCCGGCATCGCGCTCGCCTTCGCGTTCCGCGACATCCTGGAGAACTTCATCGCTGGGATCCTGCTGCAGATGCAACGGCCCTTCACGTACGGCGACCAGGTCGTGATCAACGACCACGAGGGCACGGTTCGCGACGTCGGCACTCGGCTGGTGACGATCGTGACGCCGGATGGAGAGACGATCAAGATCCCGGCCTCGACGGTGATCAAAGCCGACATCAACAACTACACCGAGCAGGGCCTCCGGCGCTCGACGCTCGACGTCGGCGTCGCCTACGGCACCGACCTCCGACGGGCGGCATTCGTGCTCGAACGGGCAGTCGCCGCGGCGGGTGGCGTCGAGCAGCAGCCACCGCCCGAGGTGCTCTTCGACGGCTTCGGTGAATCATCGCTGAACTTCGTCGTGCGTTTCTGGCATCAGCCATCGATCGCCGACCACTGGACCACGAAGAGCAACGTCGGCATGGACGTCGACGCGGCGCTCGCTGCCGCGGGCATCACGATTCCGTTCCCGCAACAGGTCGTCCACTTCGCGCAGGAGGACTGACCCAGAGACAGATATTGTGAGGCGCTCTATGCACCTCACACCGAGCGTTTGTTGATGGATTTCGCAGTCTGGATCTCGTTGATCGTGGGCCTCGTCGTCGTGGTCGGCCTGGCCTGGTTCGTGCTGATCGAGACGTCGATCCGCGTCGAGCCCGGCACCGTTGCCCTGCTGCTCAAGCGAGGCAAGGCGACCAGTCGAGCGCTCAGTCCCGGGCGTCACTTCGTCCAACCGTGGCGCAAGGTGATGGTGCAGACCTATCCCTCCACGGAACTCGCCTTCGTCGCCGGCGGCCGACCATCGGTCGATCCGCGGGTCGAGTACGTCGACGATCCGCTGCGACTCCACCTCGGCGACAAGGCCTTCGCCAAGGTCAGCTACACCGTGCGGTGCCAGCTCGACACGGGCAAGCTCAAGTCGGTGCACAACCAGTTCGGACCCGAGGGACTCTGGACTGCATTGCGCGACTGCACTCGGAGCGCACTCCTGGCCGAGACCGCGGCCGCGAATCTGTCGATCGACGACGTCTTCGGCACAGGATTCGACAAGCTCGAACAACGTCTGACCAAGGCGCTCGACAAGGCGCTCGGCGCGAGCGGATTCGAACTGCGGATGTTCAGTCTCCGTGAGGTCGATCTCGGTGAGACCGGCGAGGTGATCCAGGCGACGGTGCGAGCAGATGCCGAACTCGAACGTGAGCAGGCGTTGGCCAAGGTCCGCGAAGCGCGCATCTCCAACGACGCGGCGATGAGCGACCTGCTCGACGGCTCCGATCCCGATGCGCTGCTGCGCTACCGCCTGATCGAGTCGTGGCGGGATCTGCTGCAGCGTTGGGACGGGGACCGTCCGATTCCGGCGGCGCTGACCGGGCCGCTGAACGCCACCGGCCCGGTACACACCGACGACGTCGACCACGCTGCGCACGTCGAGGTCGATGATGCCGACCTCGACACGGACGTCGCGCCGTGACCGACTCGCCCTGGGCATCGGCCCCTGCTCGAACCGGGTCGGGCACGTCGCCTGCTCCGGTCGGCAGATTCATCGAAGTGTTGACCGTCATGTTGCTCGGACTGGCCACCGTGGGCTCGGCCTGGTCGGCCTATCAGGTGTCGCAATGGAACGGCACCGAGACCGACGAGGCACGCATCGCGGCGAGCCACCGCATCGACGCCTCGCGCGAATACGCGCTGGCGACGCAGACGATCGCCTACGACGCGGCGGTGGTGAGCCAATTCGCGCAAGCGGTCGCGCTCGACAACGAGAACCTGCAGGCCTTCCTCCGCACGACGCTCGTGCGGCCCGCATTCGCACCGATCCTGGAGGAGTGGGAGCAGCAGATCGCCAACGGCGAACAGCCGACCAACCTGCTCCAGGACGAGGAGTACAAGTCGAACCTGTTCGCTCCGTCGACGGCCGCGGACGAAGCGGCCGCAGCCGCGTCGATCCTCAGCGAGGACGCGGGAGCGAACTCCGACGACTACGTGCTGCTGACGTTGTTCTTCGCCACGGCGCTGTTCTTCGCCGGTGTCACCGCATCGTTCAACACCCGGTTCACGAAGATCGTGCTCCTCTCGGCAGCGACGTGCACCCTGTTGTTCGCCGGCGTGCAGCTGCTCACCTACCCGGTGGCCTGATCCTCGCTCGCCGCAGCGAGGATTCCTGGTCAGGCCCTGCGCGACGAGGCCGTCGTCCGGCGCCGAGTCGACAGGACGAGCATCGTGCCGAACAGCAACAACGCCAGCGCCCGGAACACGACCGTCATCACGCCGGATCCCGTTTCGGGGAGTTCCCCGTTCAGGTCCGGCCCCGACGCCGTCGGTTCGCCCGCCGCTGGCGAATGAGTCACGACCACCTCGAAGGAGGTGGTCAGCGTGTTGCCGGCGGCATCGCTGGCGCTGCAGGTGACGGTGGTCGAACCAACCTCGAACAACGAGCCGCTCGGATGGGAGCATGTCACCGGCGTCACCGTCTCCGAATTGTCGGTGATCGTGGGCGGTGTGTAGGTGACCGCGACGGGTGATCCGTCGGTCGACCTCACCGGAGCCGGCGCGACGGTCGCTGCCGACAGTGCGGGCTTCTCGACGTCTCGCACCGTGACGACGAACGTCTCGATCACGTCCGGCATCGTGAGGGACGACGTGGCGCGCGCGGTCAGCGCTGCGACGGCGTCGCTGGCGGTGCACGTCACCGTCGTGTCGCCGATCGGGAAGAACGTCCCGGATGCAGGTGTGCACGTGACACCTCCGCCTCCGGTGCCACCTTCGACGGTGATGTCGAACTCGACGAACGCGCCGGCGAGTCCGGGGTCGTTGTCGACGGTCGTCGTGGCGGACGACGGTGTCCGGACACGCATCGGTGCGACGAACCGGACCGAGTTGTCGGTGCTGACCGAGGCCAGCGACTCACTGCCCTGGGCGTCCGTCGCCGCGCCTGCCCGCAACGATGCGATGACGGTGCCTGTCGACGTCATGCCCGAGACGGTCACGGTGTAGGCGGTCGAGTCGTCGACCTCGGTGATCGTTGCGGTCGTGGCGCCGGCCGAGCCCGAGAGCTCCACGTCGCTGGCGTCGAAGCCTGTCACCGATTCGGTGAACACCACGTCGAATGTCACGTCGCCCGACGTGGGGTCCGCTTGCGCCTCGGCCTGCTCGACGGTGACCGACGGTGCCGTGTCGCCGACGATCAGCGTGCCCTCGGACGTCTCGGCGAAACGTTCACCATCGGTGGCATGGATGGTCGTCTCGTACGTTCTCGCGACGGCATAGGTGTGTGTCGCGACGAACGTTCCGACACCGCCGGCTCCGGTCTCGAGCTGCGCTGACGAGGTGGTGCCGTTGCCCCAGTCGACCGTGACGGTCAACTCCTCCAGGTCGCTGTCGGAGTCACCCACCATCACGGCGAGGCGCGTCGGGGTTCGCTCGGCGCCGACGTCCAACTCCACGATGTCACCGATGACCGGGGCGAATGGCGGCACGACGATCTCGATCATCTCGGGCGTCGACGTGACGTCGTCGTGTGCCGTGATCCATGCCGTGTAGGTGCCGGGGGCGGCGTATCGATGCGCCGCTGCGCCCACGATGTCCGCGGCGGGATCTCCGACGATGTCGTCGTCGCCGAGCAAGCCGAGCGCGGCGTGCTCGATGTCGCTCCCGTCACCCCAGTCGATCTCGACCTTGGTGATGTCGTCGATCGCTCGGCCCGGGTCGGACACGAGCGCTCGGAGTTCGACCCCTCCCTGGTCATCGGCATCCTGGTCGACGTGCTCGACCACGGGGGGCAGGTTGTCGATGTGGAAGAACGCCGTGCCGGTCTCACTGGTGATCCACGTGTCCGAGTCGGTCACCGAGACGAGCACTGCCGGGGGGAAACCGAAGAACGAGGACGTGAACTCGAGTTGATCGGCGATCCGGAACGATGTCTCGACGACTCCATCGCCGTCGACGTCGACCACCGTCTGGGTGTCGTACTCGAAGAGCCCGTTGCCGACCTTGTGATACGGCGCGAACGTGAGTTGATCGTTGCCGACGTCGGTCGCAGACATGCGCAGATGGACGATGTCGCCCTCGTGAAACGTGGGCCGGCCGTCACGGGCGGCACCGGGCACCGGAGCTTCCGGCATGGCCCGCCACGTGTCGCTGGCGGGGTCGTACACCTCCACGACGAGATCGGTGGGCAGCGCGTTGACGACGTCGATCGGGAACACCTCGGTCGTCTCGGCCGTACCGTCACCCGAGTCCACCACGACGCGAGTGGGGTGCATCCCTTCGTCGAACGCCGGCGTGTCGAACGTCGCGACTCCCGAGCCGTCGGTGAGCACCGTCGCGTCGATCGTTCCGTCGTCGTCCCAGTCGACACGCACACGATCGTTGGCCGTCGCGGTGACCTCGAAACGGCCGGGCGTGTTCTCGATCAATGGCCGCTCGCGGTAGTCGGTCTCGCTCCACCGACGCAGTGTCCGGGCGCCGAGCAGACCGGTGGTTGCCGCGACGGTGACGCTGGTCGTGGCGGTGGCTTCGCCGCCCGCCTGATCGATCACCGTGATCGAGATGTCGTAGTCACCGCCACCG
>JBAWHL010000184.1:0-2308 GCA_049593815.1 Ilumatobacteraceae bacterium
AGCGTGGTCGCGGTGGCCAGACAGCGCAGCACCAGCACCGCCAACAACAGCCAGACGGTGTGTTCCTCGGCAAGCCACCGGATGACGTCGTACCCGGTGCCGATGGTCAGGCTCTCTCCCGTCAGCAGCCGGCTGACGACGAACAGCAGCGCCATGGTCGCGCTCGCGAGGACCACGCGCAGTGCGATGGGGCGCAGCGTGAACGCCTTCGCATGACGGATGAGCCGGGAGAACAGGCGCGCTCCGACGGCGCAGCAGATGCCGATCAGGATCGCTCCAGCGAGGTCTCGGTACTGGAACGACGCCGCCTGCTCGGACTCGAACGAGAACAGCGGTCGGGTGTCGCTGAGGGCGACGAAGACCAGGTAGCCGGACGCGCTGGCCACGAGCGCCGGCAGCAGCATGCGACGCGCCATCTGGTCACGGAACGGCACTTCGAGCGCGAAGATCGCTCCGGTCGCCGGCGCCTTGAAGATCGCCGCGACGCCGGCGGCGGCGCCAGCGACGAGCAGCGTGCGGTGGTCCGCTCCGCGGAACGCCTTGGGCAGCCGACGCTGGATCATCGCGCCGAGCGCCGAGCCGCCGTACATCGACGGACCCTCCAGCCCCATCGCTCCGCCCGAGCCCAGCGTCGTGATCGCGGCGGCCATGCGACCGACGAAGGCTCGCGGCCGCAACGGGTACTCGGGGTCGTGGAAGGCGCGCAGGTATTCGTCCGACGTCGCGGCGGACGCCCCGTCACCCAACGTGTGCAGGAGGATCGCCGACAACAGCAGGCCGATGCCCGGGGCGACCGCACCGACCCAGAGCGGGCCCTCCAGCACCCAGTGGAAGACGACCTCGATGACGAAGTACTCGAAGAAGCGGACGAAGAGCCCCGTGATCGCTCCGGTGATGGCCGCCAACAGCACGACTTCGCGTGACCGGCGAACGAGGTTCTGGAACTCTTCGCTGCGGATGTCGAAGGACGATGGACGCCATCCCATCGTCACCTTGCGACCCCACACGAGGGCTCAGTGTAGGCCCGAGGTCGCGGGGGCCACGGTACGCTCGACGCTCATGTCGGTAGCGGTGGTGACAGGTTCTGCAGGTTTGATCGGCTCGCAGGCGGTGTTGCACTTCGCTGGTGAGGGGTTCGACGTGGTGGGCGTCGACAACGACATGCGACGGGTGTTCTTCGGGGATGACTCGTCGACCGCGTGGATGGCGACCGAGCTCGAGCAGACGCTCGGCGACTCCTACACCCACGCAGGCGTCGACATCCGCGACCGCGCCGCGGTCGATGCGCTCTTCGCGTCCTACGGCTCCGACGTCTCACTGGTGATCCACACCGCCGCCCAGCCGTCGCACGACTGGGCGGCTCGCGAGCCGTTCACCGACTTCGACGTCAACGCGGTCGGCACTCTCAACGTGCTCGAAGCGACCCGTCAGCACTGTCCAGAGGCCGTGTTCATCTTCACCTCGACCAACAAGGTGTACGGCGACACCCCCAACCGGTTGCCGCTCGTGGAGCACGACACCCGATTCGAGATCGATCCCGCGCACACCTACACCGGCGGCATCCGCGAGGACATGTCGATCGACATGACGCTGCACTCGCTGTTCGGTGCGTCCAAGGTCGCCGCCGATGTGATGGTGCAGGAGTACGGCCGCTACTTCGGCATGAAGACCTCCGTGTTCCGTGGCGGCACCCTCACCGGCCCCAATCACGCTGCTGCAGAACTCCACGGCTTCCTCGCTTACCTCATGCAGTGCACGATGACCGGCACCCCGTATCGGGTGTTCGGCTACAAGGGCAAACAGGTCCGCGACGCCATCCACTCCTCCGACCTCATCTCCTGCTTCGATCACGTCGCCAAGGCGCCACGCTCCGGCGAGGTGTACAACATCGGTGGAGGGCGCTTCTCGAACTGCAGCGTCCTCGAGGCCATCTCACTGTGCGAGGACATCACCGGACGCACGCTCGACTGGACCTACGTCGACGAGAACCGCGTCGGTGACCACATCTGGTGGGTCGGCGACAACGGCCACTTCGCCGACCACTACCCGGGATGGGAACTCACCTACGACGTGCGCGCCATCCTCGAAGAGATGCACACCGCCAACCACGACCGCTGGAAGCCGGCTTGATCGATCGCGGCAAGGTCGACGTCATCGGCGTCCGGGTCGACGCCGTCGACTACGAGGCCGCCGTCGGCCGCATCATCGATGCGGCGATGGCCAAGCAGCCCTATCGGGTCTCGGCGCTGGCGGTGCACGGGGTGATGACCGGCGTCGACGACGCCGAGCACCTCACCCGACTGAACTC
>JBAWHL010000185.1:0-19325 GCA_049593815.1 Ilumatobacteraceae bacterium
GCCCGATCGAGGTGCAACGGGCGAACGGCGTCGTCGACGTCGTGGTCGCCGACGAGGCCGAGGCCGTCGAGGTGGCCAAGCGCTACGTGTCGTACTTCCAGGGCCGGACCTCGACGTGGGAGTCGCCCGATCAGGATGCCCTGCGCGATGTCGTGCCGGTCGATCGGCTGCGGGCCTACGACATTCGGCGCGTGATCGACGGCCTGTTCGACGTCGACTCGGTGCTCGAACTGCGTCGGGAGTTCGGCGTGGGGATGGTCACGGCGTTCGCGCGGATCGAGGGTCGCCCCGTCGGTGTCGTCGCCAACAACCCTGGGCATCTCGCCGGAGCGATCGATTCCGACGGCGCCGACAAGGCAGCTCGCTTCATGCAGCTCTGCGACGCGTTCGGGCTGCCGCTCGTCACCCTCGTGGACACGCCGGGGATGATGGTCGGACCCGATGTCGAGGCAACGGCGCTCGTGCGCCACTGCAGTCGGTTGTTCGTCACGGGTGCGAACGTGTCCGTACCGATGGTGTCGGTGGTGACCCGCAAGGCGTACGGGCTCGGAGCGCAGGCGATGATGGGCGGCACGACCAAGGCGCCGCTCGCGTGTCTGGCGTGGCCGACCGGCGAGTTCGGGGGAATGGGACTCGAGGGAGCAGTGCGGCTCGGGTACCGCAAGGAGCTCGAGGCGGTGACCGACGATGCCGAGCGCGATGCGCTGTTCCAGGAGATGGTCGACCGGATGTATGCGCAGGGCAAGGCGGTGAGCGTCGCTTCCTTCTTCGAGATCGACGACGTGATCGACCCCGCCGACACCCGGCGATGGATCACCACGATCTTCGACGCCGCACCCGAGACCCACCGCGCGGCGGCCGATCCCCACGCCGCTCCACGGCGCCCCAACATCGACACCTGGTGAGCGCGATCGGGGTCATCGCGACCGGGGTCAGACCCCCGTTGTGATGATCACGACCCGCAGCCGGTGCCGAGCGCCTCGACCAACGTCGTGCCGTCGTACTCGTACAACAGCACCGACGCGCCTTCGTAGTACCACGAATGCACGGCGACCTCCATGCGTCCGTCGCCGTTGACGTCGGCGACATCGATCACCCGGGTCCGTCCGATGACGAGGAACGTGTCGGGCGGGACGTCGCTGGCGATGTGCGATTCGATGACCGTCGACGACGTGGTCGTCTCGGTGTCGACGAGCATGATCGCGGAGAAGTCGCCAGCGGTGCCTGGACCCCCGTCGGGCTGGATGTACTCGAAACTGACGAGCGCTTCGTCGTCGCCGTCACCGTCGAGGTCGGCGACCACGAGTTGTTCGACCGCTCCGAGCGTGCCGTCGACCGGGAGATCGGCATAGATGGCTTCGCCGAGGGTCTGGTAGCTCGCCGGGGCAGCGGTCGTGACCGCGATCGGGCGGGGCTTCAGCGGCCACGTGGGTGTCGGGAGGGCCACGGCGTTGTAGCCGAAGCCAGGCGGGTCCGGTGGGCTCACCGCGGCGTCGATGGTCGGACCGATGCGCTCGTCGAAGCAGGCGTCGACGTTGGACCCGGTCGTACCGGCGGATTCGCCCGACAGATTCGACACCGTCATCGCCGTGCCCGGGGCGACGTTCGGCGGGATCGGTACGCCGTCGTCGCCGAAGTCGCTCTCCCAGTGATCGATCGACCACGACCCGAGCGACAACCAGCCACCATCGGCACCCCCGATCAGGAGCGGAACGGTGGAGGCCGTGGGACCCGACGGGGCGGCGATCGTGGTCGTCGTCTCCTCGGTGGTCTCCGGTGCTGCGGTCGTCTCGGGCGGGGTGGTCGTCGCGGTCGTGTCGTCCGGAACCGAGGTGTCGGGAGGGGCCGTCGACGTGGTCGAGGTCAGCGTGGGCGATGGATCGGACTGTTGCTCGGTCGTGCAGGCTGCGAGCAGGGTGGCGGCCACGACGGCGGCGGTCGTGAGGCGGAGCCCTCGTCGGGTGGTGTGCATGGTGCGAGCGTACGTCGTGACGACGTCGTGGATCAGAGCACGATGCCGTCGCCGGGTTGGACGACGCGGAGGCTGTCGGTCAGGTGTCGCTCGGTGATCGCCGCTTCGAACTGTTCGGGCGGATCGTGGAACCACGTCGGAGTTCGGCGGCGCCCGTCCTCGGGGGCGTAGGTGCCCCAGTGGATGGGCACGATCAGGCGTGGCGCGATCCGTTCCGCGGCGATGGCCGCTCGAGCCGGATCGAGGTGACCGGTCCCGAGCGTCGAGCCCCACCCCCAGATCGGCAGCAGCGCGACGTCGATGTCGGCGAGGTCGCCCATGGAATCGAAGAGATCGGTGTCGCCGGGGAAGTACACACGGTTCGATCCGTCGTCGATGATGTACCCGACGGGTCTCGCCTCGACACGGCTGTGCGGGCCCCGCTTGTGGGAATGGGCGGCAGGGACGACCTCGATCGAGACGTCGCCGATCGTGGCCCTGTCGCCGGTGCGGACCTCGGTGACGTCGCGGAAACCGGCGGAACGGAGCAGGCGACCGGTGCCCGCCGGGGTGAGCACCTGTGCGTCACGGCGAATTCGCTTCAGCGACGGGAGGTGGAGGTGATCGCCGTGCGCGTGCGACAGCAGGACGACATCGACATCCGCGGCGTCCGGCCCCGGTACGGGCACCCGCCGTCGGAGGTGAGCGACGCGCTTGGTCAGCAACGGGTCGGTGAGCACCCGTGTGGTGCCGGAGTCGACGAGCGCGGTGGCGTGGCCGACCCACGTGAGTTCGGTCATGACGTCCCGTCGCCGGTGAGGACTCGTGCGCACCGTTGCCAGGGAGAGGTCATCGAAGCAGTGTGTCAGCCGAGGTCCGGCCACCGGCGCTGTTGGCGTCGGCGCAGTCCTGCCGTACCGAGTCGGCGACGATCGGCCAGCGCCCAGTCACGGCGCCACCCGGTGTGATCCGGGCCGGTGAGCGCCGGGCTCGTCCCATTCGCAGCGCGCTGGCGGGCGGTCCAGAAATCGGTGATCGCTTCATCGCCGAGCAGCGTGACCGCGGCCTCGATCCGGGCGTTGAACCGGCGGGTCGATTCGTCGCCGTCCTGTCGCAGGGGCGCACCGAAGACGACCTTTGCACGACCTGGCTTGGGGCGCTTCATGCCCTTGCCGAAGATGGCGCCGGTGCCGTCGATGAAGACGGGGACCACGGGTGCGCCGGTACGGATCGACAGGTACGCCGCGCCGCCCTTGAAGTCCTGGCCCCAACCATCGGGGGAGCGGCCGCCTTCGGGATAGATGACGAGGCTGTACCCGTCGTCGACGAGGCCCTTGATCAGTTCCGACGACGTGCGCCCGGTGAGCTCGCGGTCGATCGGGATCGCGTTGAGCGACAACGCCGACAGTGCGGCCTTCCACTTCTTGTCGAAGAAGTAGTCGGCCGCCGCGGCCACGACGAGCTTGTGACGCCATGCCGACGGGACGGACCGGATCATCAGACCGGTGTCGAGGTGGCTGTGGTGCGTCGGCGCGAAGATCACCGGTGGCGGCTTCTCCAGCGACGAGAGATCGGCGAGTCGGTCCGTGCCGACGATCTCCGGCGACGTCAGCACGCGAGCCGCGAGCCGAACGGGACCTTCGACGATCGCGGTCCGCACGGACGTGGCGAGCGGGCGACGGGCCCACTCGGTGTCGTAGTGCGCTCCGAGCCCTGTGGTCTCCGGAGGGACCTCGACGCCGCGTGGCACCGTCGGTGCCCGATAGGGGAACCCGAAGTTGCGCAAGGGCATCGTGGCGCGCCGGACGGCGTCTTCCGCGGCACCGGCCGCACGCTGTGCTCGTCGCAGGTTCGGGTCGACCATCTGGCGTCCTACTTCACGTCCGCGATCATCAGCGGCGGCGTCTTCAGGTGGGTGATCGTCGGCTGACGGCCCACGGTGTCCGAGGCGATCTCGAGGGCGTCGTTCATGGTCGAGGCGGGAGTGAATCCGAGCTTGCGGACCGTTGCGGCGTCGCCGCCGACGATGATGACCTTGCCGACGTGCTTCATGCCGTGGCTGCCCCAGTACCACATGTAGAACGGGTGGACGCCGTGGTAGGCGTTCGTCGTGCGATACAGATGGCGGTACCAGTCGTCCTCGGCGTACTGCTTCTCCCACTTCTGCGACATGACGTGCGGGTCGAGCGTGTCGGCCAGCACCTCCTCGAAAAAGTCGATGTAGCTGGGGTGATGGACCGGGTGGAACTCGTTCGTGGTGGGGTGCGTGAGGATGACGACGCCGCCCTCGCGGACCAGCGGCTTGCCGCGGTACAGGTTGAAGAAGTAGCCGAGCCCGGTGCACATCACGAGGATCGGGTTCATGATCGAGTGCACGTTGTACGGGCAGATGTAGGGGATGCCGAGCGTGAGGATGTCGGTCTGCCCCTCGACCTCGACCAACTGCTGGTCGTAGACGTTCTGGGTCGTGATCTTGTGGACGGCCTCGACGTCGCCTGCCTGGACGCTGGTCATCTGATGCGGTGCTTCGATGCCGTGGAAGATCTTGCGGGCGAGGCGCGGCGGGGTCTTGGCGAGCGACTTGGCGGCCCCGAGATAGAGCGCCCGATCCTTGGCATTCCATTCCCACTCGCGCTTGGAGAGGAACTCGAACGGCTGCGGGAACGTGTCGGTGTTGAGCGTCGTCTCGATCTGGAAGACCTTCGGCCCGTTGTCGCGCATGACCTTGCCCATGCGCCACGTGCTCTTGTGGAGCTCGGAGGCGTGCTGGTCCATGAAGGAGTGCGAGGCCTCCATGGTGGTCGGGTTGTGGTGGTGGCGCAGCGAGCGATAGCTGGCGAGGCCGACAGCGGTCGACTTCCACCCACCATCCATCGCGACGAGGTTGATGTTGACGTAGACGAGCAGGTCGGACTCGGCAGCGCGCTTGTTGATCTCGATCTCCTCGCCCTGGTCGGTCGTGCCGAGGAACGCGAGGTTGTCGGGGTCTTCGGCGTCGTGCTGATACAGCAGCCCGCGCGGCTCGAACGCGTCGTAGACCCGGTCGCCGAGGGCGTGGCGGAGTTCGAACTCGTGCATCCGGCGATGCAGCGCCAACGCGGCGATGATGTGGACGTCGTCGACGCCCGCATCGGCGGCCATCGTGAGGACCTGCTCGATGATGCGTTGACGCAGGTCCGGACGGCGCATCTTCGGCAGCGGGAGCGACACGTCGTCGAACGCGATCGTGAGCTTCATCCCCGGGAACAGCAGCGACGGCAGCGGGTCCATGTCGACCGGGTTGAGCAGCGCGTCGTTGATCGCTCCGTCGATGTCGTCGATCGCTTCGTGCGGCTCGGGTGCGTAGATGATGCGGCTGCGGTCGGCGGGCAGCTTCTCCAGCCGGAAGCCCTCGCCGTGCCAGAACAGCGTCGGCGGTGTCGACCGGTCGACTTGGTGGACGAATCCAGGACGAGGCATCAGCGAGCAACTCCTTGCAACAACAGCACCGTTACATCAGGGGTCAGACCCCATTTGTAACGCTGGGGGATCGACGGCGTCATCGGAGATCGAATCCGATCTTGATGGACCCGCGGCGGCCGGCGGTGGCGGCGTGGGCGATGGCGTCGACATGGTCGGACAGCGGATAGGTGGCCGAGAGCAGTCGCTCGACCTGGAGATCGTTGGCGGTCTCGATGGCGAGGTCGAACGTGCGGCAGGTACGCCCGTCGGGCAACGTCTCGGTGCCGTAGGTGTAGGCGCCCTTCAATTCGGTCTCTCGATGCCAGAGGCCGGTCAGGTCGAGCTGGACGTCGGCGGGCATGCCGAGCAGCACGACTCGCCCGCGTGGGCGGGTGATGCGCAGGCAGTCGGCAACGGTGGCGCTGGTACCGACCGCGTCGATCGTGACGTGGGCGCCCGACGAGAGGTGGTCACCCACCATGTGACAGCCGGCGGCCCGACGGACAGCCCGGGGGAGTTCGTCGGGGGCGACCACGACGTCCGCGCCGAATGCCGTCGCGAGCTGACGTTGATGTGGGTAGCGGGCACCGACGACGATGTGCACGTCGGGGACGTAGCGCCGCAGGCCCGCGATCGCAGCGAGGCCCATCGTGCCGGCGCCGAGTACGGCGACGATGGCGCGTTCGTTCGGATTCTGGCGGTCGGCGACGACGGGAGCGGCGAGCAGCGCGGCGTGGATCCCACCGGCGAACGGTTCGACGAGCACGGCGCGTTCATCGGGCATGTCGTCGCTGATGCGATGGAGTTGGGACTCGTGGGCCACGAATGTGGGTGCCCAGCCGCCGCCGGTCGAGCAGCAGAACCCGGTCTGGATGCCGGGTTCGAGCGGGCCGGTCGCGAGGTGGGCGTAGTCGTCGCCGTCGCCAGGGGCGGCACCGTCGAACGGGGGAGGGAAGCCCCGGGCCTCGTGCCCGAGCACGGGTTCCAGGAGGACCCTGGTGCCGTCGTCGAGTTCACCGACGACCTCGTGGCCCGGGACGAAGGGGAACGACACCCAGTCCTCGAAGTAGAGCGACGCGTGGCCTTCCACGAGCGACAGATCGGAGCCGCAGATGCCGGCGAGTCGGGTGCGTACCCGATGCCAGCCCGGGCCGGGGATCTCGGGTTCGTCGACCGAGGTGTACTCGAGCGGTCCGATCTTCGCGGCAGCGCTCGGCGAGATCGCCGACGCGATCCGTGCCATCCCGAGCCGGGGAATCGATCGTGAGACCTGCAGGGCCTTCATGCCCGCGCCTCGGTCGCGTCGAGGCCATGTGACAGATCGTGCCTGGCACCTGGCGTCACAGTGCGGTTCATGCGCGTGCTCCGAAGCGTTGGCGGCGTTCACGCTCGGACAGCATCGGTCCGAACGGCAGGCGGGGGCGGGGGCCGCCGGGAGACTTGCTCCAGTGCTCGACGAGCCAGCCTCGCTTGCGCGCGATCGTCGCCAGGCGGGTCTCCGGGTTCACCGCCACCGGGAATCCGACGGCCTCGAACAGCGGCAGATCCGATGACGAGTCGGCGTACGCGACGCACTCGTCGAGGTCGAACCCTTCGGCGTCGCAGTAGTCGGAGAGGATCTGCGCGCGGGCCTCGCCCGTGGGGGGCACGGTGCTCATCTCGCCGGAGTAGGTGCCGTCGGGTCGGATCGACATCTCCGCGGCGACGATCTCGTCGAACAGCGGGCGCAGTCCTTCGACGTTGAAACTCAGCGCGCCGGTGATCAGCACGGTGCGATGCCCGAGCGCTCGATGCTGACGGACGCGGCGCATGCCCTCGGGGAACGACTTGGTCATGATCATCTCGGCGAACATCGCCTGCGCGTCGCGCTGGATCTGCTCGGCAGGGGCATCCTCGTACCGGCGGTAGAAGTGGCGCAGGAAGTCGCTGCGATCGGCGCGGTCGAGCTTCAGCAACCCGGGACCTTCGGCCAGCGTTCGCAGTGCGTAGCGGATGCGTTCCGGGGTGTCGAGCCGGCGGGTGGCGAGCCACGAGTAGCTCTCGACGACGTTCGAGGCGATCAGGGTGTTCTCGAGGTCGAAGGCAACGACCTGGCGCCGGGGGTCGAGGACCTGCTTGCGCATGCGCACCATGCGATCGGTCGACGCTGCGGGTCCGGGGGTGGTCTTGACCCTGGCGTGCACGACGATCGACGGCAGGTGGATCGTCGTGATGTACGTCGGCCAGTCGACGGATCGGGGGTCGAAGTTGAACTCCGACTGGTCGGCCTCGTCGAGCGAGTTCCACGACGTCAGGAGGTTGTCGACCTGGTAGATCGCCTCGCACTCGGTGTAGAGGCCGTACAGTTCGACGTAGGTGAGCGCCCGCTCGACCTCGTTGCGTTTGGTCTCGATCTGGGCTGACCATTCCGCCTGCTTGCCCCGCAACGGCAGTGCCGACAGCACCTTCTCGCCGGTGGTGAGCAGCTTCTTGGCCCGGCCGAGTTGACCCTGCACCCGGCCGCGGCCGGGGAATCGGAATTCGGGAACGACGATCGGTTGGCCCTTGGCGTCGTACACGGGGTGCTCGAGGAACCAGCCACTGACGTTGTCGACGAGCGTGCGGTACTTCAGTGGGTTGATCCCGCCGGACGCGACCTGGGTGATGGCCGGCGCCTTGTCGGGACCGAGTGCGGCGACGGCGATGATCGCAGCCACGACGATGTCGACGGGGATCACGTCGACGGTGCCTTCGGGGACGCCGGGGAACTCATCGAGCAGGCCGCGGGCATAGGAGATGAGCACCGGCTCGGCCATGCGGAATCCACGGATCCAGCCGGGCTTGGGTTCGGCGAGCGCGGACTCGATGATCGACGGGCGCACGATCGAGACCGGCACCGGGCCCTTGACGTCGGTGAGTGCCTGTTCGCCCAGCGCCTTCGTGAACGCGTAGGCATCGGGCCATCCCACGCTCGCCGCGCGTGCCCGGCCGGCTTCGACGAGTTGGTCCTTGACCCACTTCTCACGCAGTTGCTCGGTCTTGCTGGCCAGGGCTGGTGCGCCTGCAGCGCCGAGTTCGTTGCGCGCCGCGGCGCGGAACTCCTTCAGGCGCTTGGGCTCGCGACTGGCGGCGTCGCTGTCGGACCTGAGGCGGCGGCTGGCAGCCACTTCGCGGCGCCAGTCGATCCCGATGTCGAACGGGCCGTCACTGACCAGCTTCTCCGGTGCGTTGCCGCGTCGATTGCCGGCGACGTAGCAGGTCGACACCGCGACGAGGTGCGGCGTGATCCCCATGTCGTTGCACAGATCGGCGATGCGGCTCGGTCCGAGCAGGTTGATTTCGACAGCGGAGTCGAGTGGCGAGTCGAACGACACCGCAGCGGCGGAGTGGATGACGGTGTCGCAGGTCGCGAACAGCGCCCGGTCGGCTTCGTTCAGGCCGAGCCCGTCGCGGGTGACGTCGCCGGCGATCGTCATGACGCGGCTCGTGACGTCGGGGTCGAACGCCGCGCCGTGAGTTTCGCGAAGCCGGTCGAAGGCATCGTTCTTGAAGATCTCGCGTTGCGTGCGTTTCGCCGCCGGCGTGCGTTGACCGTCTCGGACGAGGAGGACGATGTCGCATCCGGGCACGGAACGCAGCAGCCGTTCGACGAGCGCGGTGCCGACGAACCCGGTCGCGCCAGTGATGGCGATCCGTTTCCCCGAGAGCGATTCGGCAATCACAGTTGACGTGTCTACCACATTCGTCTACCAATTGGTAGAGAGATGCCCGTATCCCGACGCTCCACCCCGAAAAATGCTCCGTTCCCGACGCCAGGCGTCACAACCGTGCACCATTTCGGTGGTTGGTGGTTCGGGGGTTGCTGGGCCGTGAGGGCGTCCGCGGGTGGCGGGGTGGGGGATTGGGGTGAGTGAGGGGTCGACGCGGCAGCGGATTCTGGAGACGTCGCTCGATCTGTTCGGGTCGCGGGGTGTCGACGCAGTGTCGTTGGACGAGATCGCTCGGGCGGTCGGCGTGCGCAAGCAGACCGTGCTCTATTGGTTCGAGTCCAAGGACGACCTGGTCGACGAGGTCCTGGCAGTTGCGGCAGCGGAGCTGGTCATCGTCATCGACGCGGCACTCCGTGCCGCACCGGATGATCCGCTCGACCGTGTCGATGCCGTGGTGCGAGCGGTGTTTCGTCCGGCCGTTCGGCGCCCCGCGCTCCTCGGGCTGATCCGCGAGGTCAGCCGGCTGGAGTCCGATCAGGCTGCACGGTTGCGGGCACGGATCCAGTCGCTCGTCGATCGGGCGGTCGACTACCTCCGAGCCGAGATGACCGAAGGGCGCCTCCGGGCCGGTGACCCGCGCCTCATCGCAGCCCTGGGCTACGCGACGCTCACCGGCATCGCGACCGAACCCGAAGCCCTGCGCTCCGTCGGCTGGCACGCAGATGCCGCCGGTCTCCGGTCGTTGCGCGACGAACTCCGAGCGTTCCTCCGCGCCGCCCTCGCGCCCTGAGCGCGGCGCGATGCGCGAATGTCCCGAGTGATCGGTGGGCGCGCGGGCGATCAGCAGCGTGTTCCACGGGACCGTTGTGAGCCCTCGCAGTCAGTGCGCGGTGTTGCGGCGTTTGCGGGAGTGGCGTTCGAGGGCGAGGTCGACGAGGCGGTCGATCAGCTCGGCATACGGCACGCCGGAATGGATCCACAGCTTCGGGTACATCGAGATCGGGGTGAATCCAGGCATCGTGTTGACCTCGTTGCACAGGAACCCGCGCCCGTTGCCGTCGTCGTCCATCTCGTAGAAGAAGTCGACGCGGGCCAGCCCGTCACAGCGAAGTGCCCGGAACGTGTCGACCGCCAGCGCTCGCACGTCGGCGGTCGCGGCTGCTCCCAGCGGCGCCGGGATCAGCAACTGTGCGCCATCGGTGACGTACTTGTCCTCGTAGCTGTAGAACTCCTCGCCGGGCACGATCTCTCCGGGCACCGAGGCCTCGGGAGACGTGTTGCCGAGCACGCCGACCTCGATCTCGCGGCCGACGATCGCTTCCTCGACGACGATGGTCTGGTCGTAGGCGAGCGCCAGCTCGATCGCCTCTCGCAGTGCTTCGACGGTGGACGCCTTCGACACGCCGACCGACGACCCCATGTTGGCGGGCTTGACGAACACCGGCAGCCCGAGCTCGTCGACGAGTTGCTGGGGGAGCCCTGGCGTGATCTCGTGCTCGGCGAAGGCGCGGAATCGAGCCTGGGGGATGCCGGCAGCGGTGAGCACCTGCTTGGCCATCGCCTTGTCCATGGCGACGGCCGATCCCAGCACCCCGGCACCGACGTAGGGGACGCCGGCGAGTTCGAGCATCCCCTGCACGGTGCCGTCCTCGCCCATCGGGCCGTGGAGGAGTGGCAGCACGACGGTCACCTCGTCGGCGGCGGTGGCGTCGGCGAGCATCGGGGTCGGTGACAGATCGGTCCCCGTGGGGTCGAGTCGTCCGGGCAGCGCATCGGGTCCGGCGGCCAGCGCACGAGCGGCGTCGTCGGCGAGCGCCCATTGGCCGGTCGTCGAGATGCCGATCGGGGTGATCCTGTACCGCCCCGGGTCGGCGGCCTTGAGCACGTGAGCAGCGGTGGTGCAGGAGACGTCGTGTTCAGCGGACTCGCCACCGAACAACACGATGAGGTGGATCCGGTCGCGGGTCACTCGGCCAAGGTACCCCTCCACTTCCACGCGATCGCGGAGCGGTACCGTCACGGCGTGAGGATTCGAGCTTCAGACGCAGCGATCGCGACCGGCGGACTCCTGCTCGGGCCCGATGTCGACGTCGATGGTGCCTCGTTCGACTCGCGGAGTCTGCAACCCGGCCAGTTGTTCGTCCCGATCGTCGCCGAACGCAACGGACACGAGTACATCGACACGGCGATCGCCGCCGGTTCGCCCGTGTTCCTCACGCACGAGACGGGCCAGGAACGCCATGATGCGACCGGCATCGAAGTCGCCGACACCGGCGACGCGCTCCTGGCCCTCGCCGCGTGGGCGAGGCAGCGTCTCGACGCGCAGGTGGTCGGGATCACGGGGAGCGTCGGCAAGACGACGACGAAGGACTTCACCGCGGTCGCCTGTGGTGCAGGCCGCCGGACTCGGGCGAACGAACGCAGCTTCAACAACGATCAGGGACTTCCGGTGACGGTGCTCAACGCCCCCGACGACACCGAGGTCCTGATCCTCGAGATGGGGATGCGCGGCCTCGGCCACATCGCCAGGCTCTGCGATGTGGCGCGACCCGACATCGGACTCGTCACGGTCGTCGGTGACGCGCACACCGAACTCCTCGGTGGGCTGGACGGCGTGGCAACGGCGAAGGGCGAGCTGATTGCGGCGCTGCCCTCGACCGGAACCGCGGTGCTGAACGCAGATGATGAGCGCGTCGCAGCGATGCGCCGCCGCACCGATGCGTCCGTGGTCACGTTCGGGGCCGGCGGCGACGTTCGTGTCAGCGACGTTCGCGTCGACGGCATGGCGCGGGCGACCTTCCGTGTCGAGACGCCGTGGGGACGTGGTGATGTGCGCCTCGCCGTCCCCGGTGCGCACATGGTCACGAATGCCGCGGGTGCGCTGGCCGTCGCCGGCGTGGTCGGCGTCGACCTCGACGCAGCGATCGACGCGCTCGCGACGGCGGCGGTCTCGGGCATGCGCATGGAGATGCTCACCGCGCCCGGCGGTGCGACCATCGTCAACGACGCCTACAACGCCAATCCGACCTCGATGCGCGCGGCGATCGACGCGCTCGCATCGATCGAGGTCCGGCGTCGCGTCGCCGTGCTCGGGCTGATGGGCGAGATCTCCGATCCCGGGCCCGCCCATCGATCGATCGCCGATCACGCCCGCGATCGCGGGGTCGAACTGGTGGCCGTCGGGACCGGTCTCTACGGGGTCGATCCGGTCGACGACGTTGTCGCCGCGCTCGGTGACCTCGATGCCGACACGGCGGTGCTCGTGAAGGCCAGCCGTGCTGCTGGGCTCGAACGAGTGGTCGAGGCGTTGGTCAGAGCACCCGGGTCGCGTTCGTCGGGGTGAACGGTTCGCCGCCGTCCTCCTCCGAGAGGAACGCGGACTGAGGGAGACGACGCAGGTCGACCCACCACGCGAGGAACAGCGCGAACACTGCACCGAACCCGAGGACGGCGCGGGCGCCGACCCATTCGATCACGACGCCGAACAGCAGGTTGCCGATCGGGACCGTGCCACCGAACACCATGAACCACAGCGGCATCACCGTGGCCCGTTCGGTGTTCTTCATGTTCAGCTGCAGCGTCGTCGTGATCGCCGTGGCGGTCATGAAGTAGAAGGTGCCGAGCACGAAGGCCACCGGGAAGGCGAGCTCGGGCCCGCGCAGCTGGGAGAAGACCCCGAGGGAGATGGCGAACCCGATGAAGCCGCGGACGATGAGCAACTTGCGGTCGACGTGGGCGAGGAACGTGCCGACCGAAATGGCTCCGAGGAATGCTCCGGCACCCCACACGGCGTACAGCCAGCGATACGTCGCACTCGACGCGGGGACGTCGAGGTTCAGCCTGACGATGGATGGGAAGAGACCGATGTACACGAGGCTGAACAGCGAGAACAGGAACATGCCGATCAACAGGCGGCTCAGCACGAGTCGTTGCCGGGCGATCTTGAGCCCGATCGTGAGGTTTGCGAATCCCTTGGCCGTGTTGCCGCTGCGAACGTCGGGCATCCGCACGATCAACAGCGCGGCGATGAAGAAGAGGTAGGTCGCCGCGTTGACGAGGAAGATGCTGGCGACGCTGAGCCCCATCACGGCGAGCAGCGCGGCCAGGACCGGGCCGACCACGCGGGTGCCGTTCATCATCGCCGAGTTCATGCTGATCGCACCGGGCAGGTCCTGGCGGTGCACGAGCAGGGGCATCGAGGACTGGAAGGCGGGTGCGTTGAGCGCGTTGGCGATGCCGATGCCCAACTGCGCTGCGAACAGTGTCCAGATGGCGAAGTCCCGGGCGACCAGGATCGCGATCGCGACGGTCAACACCACCGACGACGCCTGCATCGTGAGCTGCAGTTTCTGTTTGGACACTCGGTCGGCGAGCACGCCGCCGGGGATCGAGAGCAGGAGCAGTGGCCCGAGCTGCATGAAGACCATGACGCCGACGAGGGCCGGGCGCCCGGTGCGGTCGTCGATGTAGGCCGGCAGCGTGAAGTTCTGCATCCACGTGCCGATGTTGGACAGCGCCAGCCCGATGAAGATGATGCGGAATCCGCGGTACGACAGCGCCGCACGAGCAGTCCCCGGCGCGTAGCCGTGGTCGGGCGGATTCTCGAACTCTGTGGGGGCCGTCATCGTCGTCGCTGTCTGGTCGTGTCGTTCGCGGTGGTCACCTGCGACCCTGGGCGAGGAGCGCACTTGACCGGCTGGTCAAGTTACTCCTCATCGGTACGGGCGGAAAGCCGAGCGGAGGTCGTCGACGAAGAGTTCGGGGACTTCGAACGCGGCGAAGTGTCCGCCGCGTTCCTGTTCGTTCCAGTACCGGATGTCGGTGAAGCTGTCCTCCATCCAGCTGCGCACCGGTGGGACGATCTCCTTCGGATACACGGTCACTCCCGATGGGATGTCGACGGTCTGCCGGCTGCCGCGCCCGAAGCTCTCCCAGTAGATCCGTGCCGACGAGGCACCGTTGCCGTTGACCCAGTACAACATCAGGTTGTCGATCAACTCGTCGCGGGTGAGCACGTTCTCGGGATGGCCGTCGCAGTCGGTCCACGCCCAGAACTTCTCCAGGATCCAGGCGGCCTGAGCAGCGGGGGAGTCGACGAGCCCGTACCCCACGCTCTGGGGCCGGGTCTGTTGCTGCTTGGAGTATCCGGCGTCCCACTCGGCGTAGTACGTGGCTCCGGCGAGTGCACGTTGATCCTCCGCCGTCGGTTCGCCGTCGATCTTCGGGCGGGCATTCATCGCCAGCGTGACGTGGATGCTCGCGCAGTGTTCGTCGGTCGCGCCGATTGCGGTGGTGACCGCGGACCCCCAGTCGCCGCCCTGGGCCACGTAGCGGTCGTAGCCGAGATCGGCCATCAGCGCGGCGAACGTGTCGCCGATCTTCTCGACACCCCATCCGGTCGCCGTCGGCTTGCCGGAGAATCCGAAGCCAGGCAGCGAGGGGGCGACGACGTGGAATGCGTCGGCGGCATCGCCGCCGAACCGCGTCGGGTCGGTCAGCGGCTCGATCACCTTGTGGAACTCGACGATCGATCCGGGCCAGCCGTGGGTGATCAGCAGTGGAAGTGCATCGGGGTGCGGCGAGCGGACGTGGACGAAGTGCAGGCCGGGGTCGCTCACGCCGTCGACAGCGGTCGTGAACTGGTCGAATCGGTTGAGTGCGGCCTGTCGGGCCGGCCAGTCGTAGCCGTCGGCCCAGTGGGCGCACACGTCCTGGACGTAGCCGAGTGGTGTGCCCTGTGACCAGTCGTCGACGAGTTCGCGCTCGGGCCAGCGCGTGTTGTGCAGTCGGCTGCGCAGGTCGTCGAGGACCGCGTCGGCGACGTCGATGGTGAAGGGGAGGATGGTGCGTGGAGAGGACGGGGACATGGTGCTGCTCACTTCTCGGGGGATGGTCCGTCGGAGGGTGGTCCGGCGAAGAGTTGGGCCTTGAGCATCCAGTCGCGGGCGGCATCGCCGATGACGACGAGTGCGGTGTCGTCGACGTGACGTCGTTGGGTGGTGACGAGGCAGAAGTCCTCGGCGGGACCGGTGACGGACTCCGTGGCGTCATCGGGCCCGAAGGTCCACACATCGCCTGATGGCGCGAGCAGTTCGACGCGCACGGGGGTCGACGGTGCGTCGATCCCGCGGTTGGCGTAGGTCCATCCGCGGGTGATGAACCCGAGGTTGGCGATGTGGCGCAGTCGGTCGGTCGGCGGACGAGATGCTCCGACGGTGTCGACGATGTCCTGGCCATGGGCCCACGCCTCCATCAACCGTGCGGTGAGGAACGACTTCGATCCCATCGACGGCCCGTACCAGGCCACTCGGGTGTCGTTCGCCAGCGTGGCGCCGGCTCTGCCGAGCGTCGTTCGGTTGGTCCGCCATGCGTCGAGCAGGTCGTCGGGTGACATCGCCCGGTAGGCACCGAGTGTCATGTCGTCGGCGGATCGCCCGTCGCCAGCGAAGAGACTCGACATCTCGTCCGCGAACGCAGCGGGATCCTCGATGGCGAGTGCCGCGGTGCCGTCGAAGTAGGTCAGGTGGCCGATCTGATCGGCGACGCTCCACCCCGGGCTCGGCGTCGGGAGTTGCCACTGCGATGCGGTGAGGTTCGTGACGATCGCGTCGAGCGCTTCCTGCTCGGCGACGAGGTCGTCGAGTACTTCATGAACGTCCATCTGGTCGGTCCTCCATCCGCTGGTCACACTACGGTGACCCGACATGGCGATCGGTACCGTGATCCGGAGTCGGCTCGACACGAAGTCGGACGAATACCGGGAGAACCAGACAGCGATGTCGCAGCTGTGGGACGGCGTGGCGGCGGAGCTCGCCAGCGTCCCCACGATCGGCGGGCAGCGCTACGTCGACCGACACCGCAAGCGCGGCAAGATGCTCGTCCGCGAGCGCATCGAGCTGCTCGTCGACCCGAACACGCCGTTTCTCGAACTGAGCCCGTTGGCGGGTTGGGGCACGCAGGATCCGGTCGGGGTGGGTTCGGTCACGGGCATCGGCGTCGTCGAGGGCGTCGAGTGTGCGATCACCGGGTCGGACATGACCTATCGCGGAGGTTCGGCGAACCCGACCTCGTGGAAGAAGACGGCCCGCTTCAACGAGATCGCCCGTGAGAACCGTCTGCCGGTGATCAATCTCAACGAGTCAGCGGGTGCCGACCTGCCCCGCCAGGCCGACTTGTTCATCCAGGGAGGCGGCAGCTTCCGTGACCTGACCCAGCTCTCCAAGCTCGGGATCCCCTCGGTGACGATGGCGTTCGGCCCGAACACCGCCGGTGGTGCGTACACGCCGGGGATGAGCGACTACACGGTGTTCGTCAAGGGCAAGGGGACCGCGTACCTCGGAGGGCCACCGCTGGTGAAGATGGCCATCGACGAGATCGCCGACGAGGAGACGCTGGGCGGTGCCGAGATGCATTCGCGCACGAGCGGGTTGTCGGACTATCTCGCTGCCGACGAGTACGACGCGATTCGGATCACCCGCAACATCATTCGTCACCTGGGCTGGCGCAAACTCGGGCCCGGCGCCACCGAGCCCGACGATCCACCTCTCTACGACCCCGCGGAGTTGCTCGGGTGTGCGTCGGCCGATGTCCGCATTCCGTTCGACATCCGTGAGGTCCACGCCCGGCTGCTCGACGGCAGTCGATTCGAGGAGTTCAAGCCGCTGTACGGCTCGACGCTGGTGTGCGGCTGGGGGTCGATTCACGGCTTCCCCGTTGGCATCCTCGCCAACAACGGAATCCTGTTCTCGGAGGAGGCGGCCAAGGGCGCCCAGTTCATCCAGTTGTGCAACAAGCGTGACATCCCGCTGCTGTTCATGCACAACATCACCGGCTTCATGGTCGGTTCGAAGGCCGAGCAGGGTGGGATCATCCGCAACGGCGCCAAGCTGATCAACGCGGTCTCGAACTCGACGGTGCCGCACTTCAACCTGATGGTCGGGGCCAGCTACGGCGCTGGCAACTACGGCATGGCGGGCAAGGCGTACAACCCGCGGTTCATCTTCAGTTGGCCGAACCACCGGGTCGCCGTGATGGGCCCGAAGCAGCTCGCCGGCGTGATGGAGATCGTCGCCCGGAACGCCGCCGCCGGACGTGGCATCGAGGTCGACGAGGAGGCGCTCGCCGCGCAGAGTGCTGGGCTGGAGGAGCAGATCGAGCACGAGTCGACGGCGCTGTTCTCGACCGGCCGATTGTGGGACGACGGGATCATCCATCCCGCAGATTCGAGGACGGTGATGGGGATGGCGCTGTCCGCGGTCCACAGCAACCAGGTGCAGGGTGCGACCGAGTACGGCGTGTGGCGGCACTGATGAGCTCCCCGAACGACATCGCGCCCGGCACGCCGACCGAGCGACGGACGATTTCGCGGCTGCTGATCGCCAACCGCGGCGAGATCGCCGTGCGCATCGCGAGGACGGCTCGTCGCCTCGGCATCGACACCGTCGGTGTCTACTCCGAACCGGATGCGCGCGCCCTGCACGTCGACAGCGTCGATGTCGCCGTGGCGCTCGGCGGAGCGACGCCGGCCGAGTCGTACCTGCGGGGCGACGCGATCATCGCCGCTGCGCTCGACACCGGTGCCGACGCCATTCACCCCGGGTATGGCTTCCTCGCCGAGAACGCAGCGTTCGCGCAGCAGGTGATCGACGCCGGCCTCGTCTGGGTCGGCCCGACGCCCGAACAGATCTCACTGCTCGGCGACAAGGTCGCAGCGAAGCAGGCCGCGCTCGACGCCGGCGTGCCGACGACGGGGATGATCGAGATCGTCGATGGTCGGCTGCCCGACGACGCCGACGTGATCTACCCGGCGCTCGTGAAGGCGGCCGCCGGTGGCGGCGGCCGCGGCATGCGCGTCGTGCGTGCCGCTGACGACCTCGCCGACGCGGTCGCGGCTGCGTCGCGGGAGGCGCTGGCGGCATTCGGCGACGGTGCGGTGTTCATCGAGCCGTATCTCGAACGCGGTCGCCACGTCGAGGTCCAGATCATCGGCGATGCGCACGGCAACGTGGTGCACCTGGGTGAACGGGAGTGTTCGATCCAGCGCCGCAACCAGAAGGTCGTGGAGGAGTCGCCGTCGGCCGGCATCACCGCCGAGGTCCGCGAGGCCCTGTGTTCGGGTGCGCTCGCGTTGGCCGCACACGTCGGCTACCGCAACGCCGGCACGGTCGAGTTCATGGTCGGAGCCGACGACACGATCACGTTCCTCGAGGTCAACACCCGCCTCCAGGTCGAGCATCCCGTCACGGAGGCGGTCACCGGACTCGACCTCGTCGAGTTGCAGCTGCTCGTCGCCGCTGGTGAGCGGCTGCCGATCACGCAGGACGACGTCGTCGTCAGCGGCCATGCCATCGAGGTGCGCGTCGTCGCCGAGGATCCGGCGACGGGATGGATGCCATCGACGGGACGCGTCGACCGCTTCGAGATCGGCGAGGGAGTGCGTGTCGACACCGGCGTGATTGCAGGGTCCGAGATCTCCTCCGACTACGACTCGCTCGTCGCCAAGGTGATCGCCCACGCACCGACCCGTGCCGGAGCGGCTCGACTGCTCGGCCGGGCGCTGCGTACGTCGCAGGTCGCCGGCATTCGCACGAACATCGACACGCTCGTGGCGATCTGTGGTGAGCCCGACTATCTCGCCGCTGACACGCCGACCGCCTACCTCGACGAGCATCCCGACGTGATGGCCGCGTCCGGGCCGGTGGGTGACGACCGCGTGGCGCTGTTGCTCGGTGCCGTGTTCGCTCTCGAGGGACGCGACCGCGCCAACGATCGAGCGGTGCCGTTCGCTCCGTCCGGCTGGCGCAACCTGCGCATTCAGGGCCAACGCCAGCAGTGGATCGCCAACGGTGCGTCCGACACCGTCGAGCACGTCGAGTACGTGATGACGCCGGTGTGGTCACGCGGCGGAACGATCTCCTGGCAGGCCGACGTGCTGCTCGGCCCATGGCCGACACCCGACGCCGAGGGGTTGCTGGCCGAGGACACCCGACGACGCATCACGGTCCGACTGATCGATCGGAACCCGTCGGCGCAGACCGTCGAAGTCGACGGTCGTCGCCACGTGATCTCCACCGCGATCGACGGTGACAGCAACGCGGCGGCGGGGGACCGAACACTCGACGAGGTCACCGTGCACACGGTCAGTCCACGCGGTGCCCGCTCGTGGACCCTGCAGCCGGTCTTCGTCCTCCACGACCAGGACCCGGCCGGCGGCGGGCCGATCTGCCCACTTCCCGGCACGGTGA
>JBAWHL010000186.1:0-2341 GCA_049593815.1 Ilumatobacteraceae bacterium
GACTGGGCGCGGACGCTGATGCTGCTGTACATCGACACCATCGACGAGCAGACCGCCAAGGACACCCTCAACGTGCTGCTCAAGTACCAGACCGACATCGCCAAGGCTGCCAAAGAGCTGTCGGTCGACGACTGATCGTCGCGGTACCTGATCATGCTCGACCTGCTGAACGGTTTCGTCGTCGAACTCCGCAACGCGGGGCTCCCGGTGAGTCTCACCGAGAATCTCGACGCCATGGAGGCGGTGCAGCACATCCCGATCGAGGATCGGGATGCGTTCAAGTACGCGCTCGGTGCGACGCTGATCAAGAACCACGCGCACTGGCGCAGCTTCGAGACCGTGTTCGAGGTGTACTTCAGCCTGCGCGGGCCGGAGTACAAGCTGGTCGAGGGTGGCGACGACGACACCGACATCGACGAGCTGTGGCGTGAGCTGCAGGAACAGCAGAAGCAGGAAGGCCAAGGCGGTGCCGGCGGGCTCGACAGCCTGACGCCCGAAGAGATCGCCCAGATGCTGATGCAGGCGCTGATGAACGGCGACCAGGGCATGATGAAGGCGATGGCCAAACAGGCCGTCCAGCGATTCGCCGGCATGGAGCCCGGGCGCCCCGTCGGGGGCACCTACTACCTCTACCGAACGCTGCGGAACCTCGACCTCGAGGGCATGCTCTCCAAGATGATGGACGCCTCCCGCGAGGAGGCCGACGGTGAACTCACCTCGCTCGAGGAACGCCTCGAGAAAGAGGAGTACGAGGACCGCATCGACAAGTTCAAGGGCGAGATCGAAGCCGAGATCAGGCGTCGTCTGGTCGCCGACCGTGGCGCCGAAGCGATGGCCAAGACGCTGCGCAAGCCGTTGCCGGAAGACGTCGAGTTCATGCACGCCTCACGCGACGAGATGGTCGCGTTGAAGAAGTCGCTCTATCCGCTGACTCGCAAGCTCGCCGCACGACTCGCTCGCAAGCGTCGTCACGGCCGCAAGGGTCCGCTCGACTTCCGCAACACGGTGCGCCACTCGCTCAGCTATGGCGGCGTCCCTGCCGAGCCGAAGTTCAAGTATCCGCGCCCGTCGAAGCCCGAACTGATCGTGGTGGCCGACATCTCCGGTTCCGTCGCCGCGTTCGCCCGATTCACGCTGATGCTCGTCTACGCGATCCAGAACCAGTTCTCCAAGGTGCGCTCCTTCGTGTTCATCGACGGGATCGACGAGGTCACCGACTACTTCAAGGCGACCGAGGACATCACCGAGGCGATCCATCGGGTCAACACCGAGGCCGACGTCGTGTGGGTCGACGGGCACTCCGACTACGGACACGCCTTCGAGGTCTTCTGGGAGCGCTACGGCAAGGACATCGGCCCCAAGTCGACCGTGCTGCTGCTGGGTGACGCCCGGAACAACTACCACGCCAGCCAGGCCTGGGTCGTCAAGGAGATCGCGCAGAAGGCGCGCCACGTCTACTGGCTGAATCCGGAGCCGAAGAGCTACTGGAACACGGGCGACTCGATCGTCGGCGAGTACGGAACCCACACCGATGGTGTCTACGAGTGCCGCAACCTGCGTCAGCTCGAGGGTTTCGTCGAGAAGCTCGCCTGATCTGACGGCCTGACGCCTCCGCGACGGCACGCTCGGCCCCCGATCACCTCGGGGCGACGACGGTGACCTGGGCGAACGCGTGATCATCGACGCACTCCGACCGTCGTCGCGCTGCCTACAGTGCCGGGATGCCGCTCGGTGCCGACGCGATCGACTCGATCCTCGCCGCGCTCGGTGACGAACCCGCCGCCGCCGAACGGGTGGCGCTGGTGTTGGGCCGGGGAGACGCGCTGTTGGACGCGGCGCTCCAACCACACGACCGCGTCCGGGTCGAGCACGCCTCGGGCGACTGGCCGTCGCTGCAGCTGCCTCGACGATTCACGGTCGTGCTGGTGGGACGTGATCTCATCGACGGGGCGGGTGCCGCCGCGGTGATGCACTGTGCGGTCCAGCATGCGGCTCCGGGAGCGCACCTCGTCGTGACGACCGGTGATGCTCGTGCGCTGGACGATCTGCGCCGACGGTTCGCCCTCGTCGCGGTCGCTGCGGCGCACGACGCTGACGTCACCGTGTCGCTCCTGCGTCGTCCTGAACGCCACACGATCCACGACATGGTGTTCGCCGCTCGAGCCGGTCTCGAGCGCGTCGATCCCGAGGCTCTGGCGCTCCGCATCGAGCGGGAGCCGACGCTGCTGGTGGTCGACACGCGCACCCCGACCGACCGTGAGCGATTCGGCGTGATCCCCGGTTCGATCCACGTGCCCCGAACGGTGCTCGAATGGCACCTCGACCCGGCGAACGGCTATCG
>JBAWHL010000187.1:0-1857 GCA_049593815.1 Ilumatobacteraceae bacterium
CAAGGTGAGCGCGCTCGGCTGGTCGCTCAGCCGGACGTTCGACGACTCGCTCGCGTCGACCGTCGACTGGTACCGCGACCATCGCGACTGGTGGGAACCACTCAAGCGCAAGGCCGGTCTCTGACGCAGGCGCGTCGATCGTCATGAAGCTGTTGATCACGGGTGCCGGCGGCCAGCTGGGCACCGATCTCGTGACGTACGCCCGATCGCAGGGGGACGACGTCACGGGTGTCGATCACGCCGCGCTCGACATCACCGACGGCGATGCCGTGGGTCGATTCGTCGCCGACCTGCGTCCCGACGCCGTGATCAACGCCGCGGCGTACACCGCAGTCGACGCATGCGAGACGAACACCGACGTCGCTTTCGACGTCAATGCCACCGCCGTGCGGCACCTCGCGAGCGCCGCGGCAGCGGCCGACGCACACCTGGTACACGTCAGCACCGACTACGTGTTCGACGGCACGCTCGACCGCCCGTATCGCGAGGACGACACCACGAATCCGCAGTCCGTCTACGGCCGATCGAAGCTCGCTGGTGAGGTCGAGGCCGGGCCGGGCGCAGCGATTGCTCGCACCTCGTGGGTGTGCGGCGAACACGGCAACAACATGGTCAAGCTGGTGTTGCGACTCGCGCGGGACCCGGACCAAGCGTTGGCGTTCGTCGACGACCAGCGCGGATGCCCCACCTTCACCGCCGACCTCGCGCCGGCGTTGCACCGTCTCGCCGCGGACCGGCGGGTGGGCGTTCACCACCTGACCAATGCCGGCGCGGTCAGCTGGTACGAGTTCGTGCGGGAGATCCTCGCCGCGGCCGGACACGACCCCGCTCGCGTGCGCCCGATCGGCACCGCCGATCTCGATCCGCCTCGACCAGCACCTCGACCGGCCAACAGCGTTCTCGACAACGCCGCATGGCGAGCGGCGGGTCTGCCGCCACTGCGCGACTTCCGAGCCCCGCTCGCCGAGCTGATCGCAGCGCTGCGCTGAGCGTTACAAACGGGGTCTGACCCCTGATGTAACGCTGGTCAGAGGCCGAGGAAGGTGCGGGCGGGCTCGAGGCCGTGGAGGGTGATGTCGGTGCGACGCAGGGTGGCCCAGTGGGCGCGATCCATGTGGAACCCGATGAGTTCGTCGGGTGCACCGCGCCGCAGTGCTCGCCGACGTCCGGACGGCTCGTAGCCGAGCGACGTGGTCACGCCGAGGGACGCCGCGTTGTCGGCCCACAGGCCAGTGGTGGCGATCTCGGCATCCAGGCCATCGAAGCCGAGCGTCAGGGCGGCGAGCCGCATCTCCGTGCCGATGCCCTGGCGCTGGTGCTCCAACCCCAGCCACGACCCGGTCTCGAACTGGCGCAGCGCCGGAAACTCCGTTGCCATCAGGTCGCAGGCCCCGACGACGTCGCCGTCGACGATCACGGCGTGCAGGAGACGCCAGGCGTCCGGCCGAGTGGTCGCCCGACTGGTCCAGTAGAAGCGCAGTGCTTCCTGTTCCATCTGGGGAGAGGGCAGGTCGGTCCAGGGAATCGAGAACGGCATCGTGGCCGGATCGTGGACACCCTTCGCCGCGACGCGAACCAGTTCGTCGGCCAGATCGTCGTCGAGATATCGCAGCGTCAGACGCGGCGTGCGCACCTCCAACTCCGACAGCGGCCAGTGCGGACTTCCCATCGCCTCAGTGTGCTCGGACGGCATCGGCCACGCAATCGAGTTCCGGCACCGTCGGGTGCATGCGAGGATCCGGGGATGGGATTCAGCCGAGACGAGCTCCGAGCGTTCGAGGGTGCCGTCGTGCCCGACCTCATCGGCCCGGACGTTCGGTTGCTGTTCGTCGGGATCAACCCCGGCCTCTGGACCGC
>JBAWHL010000188.1:0-7350 GCA_049593815.1 Ilumatobacteraceae bacterium
ACATGTGGGACTACCTGCGGTCGCGTAAGGACGGTCGTCCCCAATCGGGCAACGGTCGGCGCCAGAGCTATCAGCACCTGCCGATGGTGCGCATGACCAACACGTTCGTGCTCGACGGACCCGACGACCCCGACGACATCGTCGCGTCCACCCCCAACGGCGTGTACGTGGCGAAGCTCGGGGGCGGCAGCGTCAACACGGCGTCGGGCGACTTCGTGTTCGGCATGACCGAGGCCTACCTGATCGAGAACGGTGAGATCACCGAACCGTTGCGAGACGGCAACCTCATCGGCAACGGACCGAAGGTGTTGCAGGACATCGACATGCTCGCCAACGACTTCGCGATGGGCAGCCCGGGCACGAGCGGCAAGGACGGCCAAGGCGTCCCCGTCGGCGACGGTCAACCCACCCTGCGAGTGAAGTCGCTCACCGTCGGCGGCACGGCATGAGCCGGAGGGTGATGTGGTCGTTGATCGTGGGTTGGGAGAGAGGCACGGCATGAGTGAGTTCGAGAGTGAGTTGCAGGCGGTTGCGGACCGTGTCGTCGAGCAGGCGCGTGACGGTGAGCAGATCGAGGCCTTCGTGGCGCGCGGTGGAGAGACCGAGGTGCGCGTCTACCAGGGCGATGTCGAGCACTTCGTCGCCGCGCAGAGCGAAGGCATCGGGATCCGGGTGATCCGCGACGGTCGCACCGGTTTCGCCTACGCCGGCACGCTCGACGAGACCGCGATCCACGAGGTCCTGGCCGAAGCCCGTGACAACGTCCAGTTCGGCACGGTCGACGAGTGGGCGGCGCTCGCCGAGCCCGACGGGGTCGAGGTCACCGCCCAGACGCTGTGGAACGACGAGCTGGCCGACTGTCCGACCGACCGCAAGATCGATCTGGCGAAGGAACTGGAGAAGCTCGCATCGGGCACCGACCCGCGGGTGCGCGTCGACGATGCCAACTACGCGGACGCGTACGGCGAGTCGGCCGTGGCGTCCACGACCGGGATCCGGATGTCGGGACGCGAGAACGGCTGCTACGTGTCGGTCTCGACCCTCGCCGACGAGGGCGAGGGCGACGACGCCGAGACGCAGACCGGGTTCGGCTTCTCCGTGGGTCGCTCGCCCGACGAGTTCGATCTCGATCGTGCCGCCAACGAGGCGGTCGACCGGGCGACTCGGCTGCTCGGCGCGACACAGCCGCCGAGCCGGCGTCTCACGGTGGTGCTCGACCCGTTCGTGACGGCGCAGTTCATCGGTGTCATCTCGTCGACGCTCAACGGCGAGGCGGTCGTCAAGGGACGGTCGTTGTTCCGTGACCGCATCGGCGAGGAGGTCGCGGCCGCCGCGGTCACACTCGTCGACGACCCCACGAACCCCAAGGCGTACACGGCCACCGACGTCGACGGCGAAGGTCTCGCCGCCCGTCGCAACGTGCTGATCGACAACGGCACGCTGCGTCAGTTCGTGCACAACTCGTACTCGGCTCGTCGCGCCGGCACCGTGTCCACCGGCAACGCGACGCGTGGCGGGTTCGCCGGGACGCCTGGCGTCGGCTGTCTGGCGCTCTCGCTGGTCCCGGGTACCCGCTCGCAGGCCGAACTCGTCGCCGACGTCGATGACGGTCTCCTGGTGCAGCAGATGCAGGGTCTGCACTCCGGTGTCAATCCGATCAGCGGCGACTTCTCCACGGGTGCGGCTGGGTTGTTGATCACCAACGGCACCGTCGGAGCACCGGTTCGCGAGATCACGATCGCATCGACGTTGCAGCGGATGTTGCTCGACATCGTCGAGATCGGCGGCGACATCGAATGGCTGCCGATGCGGTCCGCGGGCATGAGCCTCGTGATCCGCGACGTCACGATGTCGGGTTCCTGAGCGAGGCAGTCGATGGCCATTGCGTCACCGGAGGCCATCGAACGGCACCCCCACCTCGGTGCGGTCCAGGAGTCGGGGACCGTGCGCGTCGACCTGCACAGCCACACGATGTGGAGCGGCGACTCGACGACGACACCCGACGAGTTCGCCGTATCGGTCGCGCAGTCGGGGCTGGATGTGGTCTGCATCACCGACCACAACGCCATCGCTGGAGCGAGCGAACTGCAGGACCGCCTGTCGTGCCGGGTGATCGTCGGCGAGGAACTGCGCACGGCAGCGGGTGAGATCATCGGACTGTTCCTCACGGAGCGCCTGCCGATGGGGATCGGACACGCCGAGGCCGCCCGCATGATCCGCGACCAGGGCGGCGTCGTGTACATCCCGCATCCGTTCGATCCGATGCGTCGCAACATGAGCGAGCGGGCGCTCCACGAACTCGCCGAGGCCGATCTGATCGACGCAGTCGAGGTCCTCAACGCGAAGACGTCGCTGCCGAGCCTCAACCGTCGAGCCGCCGAGTTCGCCGCCCAGTTCGGCATCGTCGGCGGCGCGGGCAGCGACGCCCATGTGCCCGACGCGCTCGGCGCGGCCTACGTCGAGATGGTCGACTTCGAGAGTCCGTTCGAGTTCCTCGCGGCGCTCTCCACCGCCACCGTGATCGGTCACCACTGGGACGAACCCCGCCCCTGGTCGCCCCGCATCGTCCCCTCCACCTCACCCGACTGACTGTTACATCAGGGGTCAGACCCCTTTTGTAACGCTGCCGCGGTTCGGTGGAGGCCGTCGGGTAGAAAGAACAGCCGTGCCCATCTATCAGGCGATCATCTTGGGCATCGTCCAAGGGCTGTCGGAGTTCCTGCCGATCTCGTCGAGTGGTCACCTCCTGCTGGTTCCCTGGTTGTCCGGTTGGGAGGAACTCGACCCGTCGGTGAAGAAGTCGTTCGACGTGGCGCTCCACTTGGGGACGCTCGTCGCAGTCGTCGGGTACTTCTGGAACGACGTGCGCACGTATGTCGTCGAGGGCACGAAGCTGGTCGTCAGCCGACAGAAGCCCGCGTCACCCGAGGGGCGGCTGGCCTGGCTCTTCGTGCTCGCCACCGTGCCGGCGGCACTCGTGGGTGCGTTGTTCGAGGACCAGATCGACAGCCGCCTCGGCACTCCGACGATCATCGGGATCTCGCTGATCGCCTTCGGCCTGCTGCTTGCTTGGGCCGACCGGCGAGCCGGGAAACGCGAGGTCGAGGAGTTCTCGGCGCGTGACGCCCTGATCGTCGGCGCCGCGCAGGCGCTCGCCCTCAACCCCGGAACCTCGCGGTCGGGCATCACGATGACCGCCGCCCGGTTCATCGGGTTCGACCGCGAAGCAGCCGTGCGCATCAGCTTCGTGATGTCGATCCCCGTGATCTTCGGTGCCGTCGTGTTCAAGCTCGGTGGCCTGATCTCCGACGGTGTGCCCGACGGCCTGCTGGTGCCCCTGATCGTCGGCATCATCACCTCGGGGCTGGCGGGCTGGTTTGCTGTGTGGGGCACCATCACCCTGGTGCGCACGCACAGCTTCATGCCGTTCGTCGTGTACCGGATCACGCTCGGTGTCATCGTGCTGATCGTCGTTGCCACGGGGGCGCGCTGACCGGACGGCCGATGTCCGGCTCGCCATTGTTCGGTTCGGTCCCGGTACCGCGAGCCAGGGGGCTGGTCAGGAGGAATGTCCACAGACCTCCTCCTCGGTCTCGATGAGGTGGACGGGCAGGACAGGCTTCTGTTGGTGGTCACCATGCATGGGGGATCCCGTCGTGGCCGTTCAGTCGTCGCAGGACGTCGCCGATCGCGCCGAGGCGATCGGGCACCTCTACGTATTGTTCTCGGTGGACGCCGACTCGCACGGCCTGGGAGATCTGGGCGGCGCGCGTATCGAGAGAGAGCAACGAGATGAGACCACTTCGATACTCGATCAACATCACGCTCGACGGCTGCTGCCATCACGAGGCGGGGCTCCCTCCGGACGAGGAGTCGATGCGCTACTGGACCGCTGAGATGGAGCGAGCCGGTGCCCTGCTCTTCGGCCGGGTGACCTACGAGATGATGGAGTCGGCGTGGCGGCGGCCGGCCAAGGGGACGTGGCCCGACTGGATGGGTGAGTGGGAGATTCCGTTCGCCGAGGCGATCGACCGGGCGAAGAAGTACGTCGTGTCGAGCACGCTTGGCGGGGTCGATTGGAATGCCGAGCTGGTGCGAGGCGAATTGGGGCAAGCGGTTCAGCGGCTCAAGCAAGAGCCCGGCGAGGGATTGTGGGTGGGTGGCGTGACGCTCCCGCTGGCGCTGGCGGATCTGGGACTGATCGACGAGTACGAGTTCCTCGTGCAACCGGTACTCGCGGGACATGGGCCGACGTTGCTCGCCGGTCTGCACGAGCGCACAGCGCTCGAGCTTGTGGATCGCCGTGAGTTCGGGTCGGGGGCGGTCGCCCTGCGATACCGGCCCACGCTTGCCACGGCTTGAGGCGATCCGTCCTGGGACGTGGGGGCGTTGGCGGCACAGCCGGCGCAGCGGATCCGTGTTCGGCGCGGGCGTCGTCCACGACTGCTCGGTCTGCCCCATGTTGGCCTGCGTCGGCTACATCTGGCCGTGGCGAGCCGGGCCCGCTGGTTCGTACGTTCCAAGAACGATTCCGTGTTCGGTCACGGTCAGGTCGACAACACGCATCGTGGAGGGCTGGACGTGGGCATTGAACAAGCGGCGACCGGAACCGAGCACCACCGGGAACGTCATCAAGCGGAACCGGTCGACGAGCCCGTGCTGCAACAGCGTCCCGAGCAGCCGGCCACTTCCCCAGACCTGCAACTCGTCCCCTGGTTCTTGCTTGAGCGTTCGCACCGCGGTGACGACGTCACCCGCGACCAGGTGCGCTGTGTCTGGGTGCTGGTTGCGCCACGACACGTCGGTGTCGTCGAGTGACTCGGAGACGACGTGTTTGGGCAGGGAGTTGATCGCCACGGCGATGGCGTTGTCGGGATCGGTCTGGTCGGGCCAGTGGCCGCGAAAGATGTCGAAGGTTCGCCGACCGAAGAGAAACGCGCTGGCGTGACTGTTCAGTTCCATGACGAAGTCACCGACGGCGGGATCCTCGAACGGAGCCTGCCAACCACCGTGCGAGAACCCGTCACTGGGGTCTTCGTCGGGTCCGCCCGGTGCTTGCATCACGCCATCCAGGGTCAGGAACGTCTGAACGGTGAGCCGCATCCACAGAAAATAGCAACTGCGATCAGCCTGGAACGGCGTCACCTTGGCGATCAACGTCGACAGTCGAACTCTCGTCGAGGAGATCTTCGCCGCGGCAACTGCATCGGGCGCTCGCATCATCGCCCCGCCGGTCGATCGAGAGTGGTGTGGGTACTCGGCGTACATCGCAGACCCCGAGGGCCAACGATGGGAGATTGCGTGGGCCCCGTATCTGGGGCCCACCGAGTGATGACAGTGCCGGATGGTCACGGCAGGTAGAGCAGGCTGGCGGAACCGGCGTGGGCTGCCGCTGCCACGCTCGCGGCCTCGCCCGGTTCGACAGCCACGAACACGACGTCGTCGGCCACGTCGACCACCGTTGCCCGCTCGGACAGGATCAGCCCATCGGCTGCGACCTGCACCTCGAGCCCGATGCTGAGCGCTCGACTCAACGGGTCGATCAGTGCAACGACCACAGATCCAGCTGGTGCCCGCGCCGCTGGTCCGCGACCGACAGCGATGTCGATGTCGAGGAGTACCTCGCCGGCGGCGACTCGCTGTTGGAGCAGCGCGTCACTGGGGACGTCGGAGAGTGCACCAACCGGAATCATCGCGTCGGGGAGTGCGACGATCGATGCCGCGATGGGATCGCCCGGCGCGAGCGACCGGTCGGCCATGAGCACGTCGCGCGTCGTTCCCCACGTGGCCTTGGTCTCGTCGACCGCAGCGAGTTGCTGGCGGACTGCGAAGACGATCACGGCGGTGATCGAGGCCACGAACACCCAGTACAACCATGGGCGGCGGGCGAGCATCAATCGGGCACTGGCCGCGACGTTCATCGAAGTCTCCTCGAATCGGGGTCGATCGGAGGGAGTCGGTGCGCCCGATGGTATCGGCGTCGCGTTCGGGGTCGTCGGCCGCGAGCGGCCGATCCGTGTCGGTCAGTCCTTGGAAGAGGAAGACGACGACGTCGACGACGGGGTGGACGTCGTCGTCGATGTGCCCGACGAGCCCGACCCGCTGGACGCGGTGTCCTTGGACGACGAGGATCCGCCGTCGGACTTCGACTCCGAGGTCGTCGACGACGACGAATCGCTGCTCGCCGAACCGGTCGACGTCGCGGACTTCTTGCCCCGGTTGTCGGTCTTGAAGAAGCCCGAGCCCTTGAATGTCACGCCGACGGGCGTGAACACCTTCTTGACGGGCATGACCTGGCCGGAGTCGGGATGTTCGATCTCGGTGAGGGTGTCGTCGGTGAAGGCCTGCTGGACTTCGATCGTTTCACCCGAGTCGACGAATTTGTAGACGTACGTTGGCATCGCGGTCCAAAAGATATCGTCCGATCCATGCAGGTCCGCAGTGCAGTCATTCCCGCCGCAGGTCTGGGAACCAGATTCTTGCCGGCGACCAAGGCCGTCCCGAAGGAACTGTTCCCGATCGGTGACCAGCCGGCCATCCAATGGGTGATCGACGAAGCGCTGGGTGCGGGGATCGATCACATCGTGATCGTGAGCAGCCGATCGAAGCCGGCGCTCGACGCGTACTTCGCTCCGGACGACGCGCTCCTCGACGCCCTCGAGGCCAAGGGGAAGACCGACACGGCAGACCGGCTGCGGGCGATCGGCCGGGACTGGCGGATCAGCATCGTCTACCAGGACGACCCCAAGGGGCTCGGCCACGCCGTCGGATGCGCTCGCAGCGCCGTTGGCGACGAGCCGTTCGCGGTGCTCCTGCCCGACGAACTGATGGCGAACTCCGCCGTGCTCGCTCAGATGAACGGCGTGTGCGCGGCGACGGGGGGCAGCGTCGTGGCCGTCGTCAATGTGCCGCGTGAAGCGGTGAGCTCGTACGGCGTCATCGATCCGGCAGGCGAACTGTCGCCGGACGGTGTCATCCCCGTGCGCGATCTCGTCGAGAAGCCGTCGCCGGACGAGGCGCCCAGCAACTTCATCCTCACGGGACGCTACGTGCTGACCGCAGATGCCTGGGACGAGATCGACGCGCTGACGCCCGGTGCAGGCGGGGAACTCCAGCTGACCGATGCGCTGCGAGCTCAGGCGGCACGGTCGCCGTTCCACGCCGTGGTGGCCGACGCGCGCCGTCTCGACACGGGGACGCCACTCGGCTTCCTCACGGCCTCGATCGAACTCGGACTCCACGACCCGGAGATGGCCGCTCCGCTGCGTCGATTCCTCGACGAACTGCCTCACAAGCACTGACATCCGCCGTCGTCGGTCGTCGTCCGTCAGATCTCGAGGGGTCGACGGT
>JBAWHL010000189.1:0-1854 GCA_049593815.1 Ilumatobacteraceae bacterium
CGGCGAGCACGAGCGCCACCGTCGGGACCCCGCCGCGTTGCCACAGCGCTGGGGCGATCGCGATCCCTGCCCAACCCAGGCCGATGTACATGGCGCTGCCGAAGCGGTGGGCCCTGTCGAACCAGAAGATCTTCACGACCGCGCTCGCCGTCGCTGCGCCCCACACCAGGATCAGCGTCGCGATCGCCGGTCCGGTGCCGAGACAGATGAGTGCGAGCGCGGCGAAGGTCCCCGCGATCGCGGCGAAGATCGTCGCGTGGTCGGCCCGCCTCCAGGCGGAGCGGGCACGGATCGTGTGCACCCATCGGTGGTAGGTGGTCGACACGGCGAGCATCGCGCACAGACCGATCGCGTACATGATCACCGCCGCGCGGGCACGAGCGCCGCTCGACTCGATCGCGAGCACGATCAGGACAGGAATCGCCGACAAGAGCGCGATGAGATGGAGCCGACCTCGCCACGAGGGCCGCCCGGGCGAGCCGAGCGCAACGTCGAGCGCTCCCGGCGCATCGGGGACGCGGAGCGGTGCATCGGGCAGCTGCTGGATGCTCATCGACGACTCCTCACGTGGGCATCAGGGTACTGCGCGTCCGTTCGCCGCTGAACGCGAGGCCGATCCGGCCATCAACCCACGTCGCTCAGTGCAGCGACAGGTGGGAGACGAACGTGTAGTGCCACTCCTCGACGGGGCCATCGTCGACGAGGACGTACATCCCTCCGTCTGCCTCGATCTCCAACGGCGGTGGAAACGTCGTGGCTCGTCCCATCGACGGGCCGCCGTCGCACCACAGGAACATCCGGTCGCCCGAGTTCATCTGTTCAGCATCGCAGATGGCCGAACCACGCATGGCCGTTCTACAGTCCCTGCGCAATGGAGGACACACGGCACGCGTACAGCGTCCAGTCGGAGCGGTACATCGACCTGTTCGGCGCGACGGACCGCGTCCACGCCGCCGACCTGGCCCTGATCGAGCGGCACCTGTCGCACCGCGAGGGCGCCGTGCTCGATGCTGGATGCGGCCCCGGGCATCTCACCGAGCACCTGTGTGCGCTCGGCGTCAACGCGTCTGGCATCGACCTGGTGCCCGAGTTCGTCGAGCACGCCGCCGCGACCAACCCGAGTGGTCGCCACCTGATCGGCTCGATCGCCGAACTGCCGGTCGCCGACCGGTCCATCGCCGCCATCCTCGCCTGGTACTCGCTGATCCACCTCCCGCCGGACGACCTCAGCGACGTGCTCGACGACTTCAGACGCGCGACGGTGACGGGCGGTGTCCTCGTCGCTGGGTTCTTCGACGGTGACGAGATCGCAGCGTTCGACCACAAGGTGATGACCGCCTGGTTCTGGCCCGTCGACGAGTTCTCCGCTCGCCTGGACGCCGCCGGTTTCACCGAGGTCGAGCGTCACCAGCGGCCTGCCGCCGACGGCCACCGTCGGCACGCGTCGATCGTCGCGATCGCTGCCTGACGCCCACCACCGCTCGCATCGACACCGTTCGGTGCCAGGATTCGAGCGGGTGAGGGAGCCCAGGAACGGTGGCTACCTTGGCAACCATCGACCGGTACGTCGACGTCACGTGCGCCCGCGTGGCGCCGCACCCCACCGACCACCCGAGGAGAATCAGTGTGATCGAGATCGACCTGATCGACGGACCCGTGCGGATCGCCGGGATCGTCGAAACCGAGCCCACCGACGCCGGACTCTCCCTGCATCGCCTCCCGGCCTGGGCTCGTCGGCGCTACGACGACGTCTCGCTCGACCTGCTGCAGACCATGCCGGCTGGTGGGCGGCTGGAACTCGTGACTGACGGGACGGCGCCGGGGGTCCTCGAACTCGACGTGCATCTGACCCTC
>JBAWHL010000190.1:0-2870 GCA_049593815.1 Ilumatobacteraceae bacterium
GGCATCCATCACCTGCGGCCGCAGGACGTCCGGGCCGACGTGGCGCAGTGCGGGGACGGCGGGGCCGACGCTCGACATCGCCCTCCAGGCGGTCTCCCCGTCGGGCCATTCGAGCGTCGAGGTGCGACCGCCCCGTTCGAGCACCTCGAACCCCGCGGACTCGAGCATGGTCTCGGCGACGCCGGGTCGGGCGATGTTGTTCGTGCGCTTCATGCCGTCGAGGTGCTCGGCAGGAGCATTCAGTGCGAAGGCGACGAAACACGCGCGCAGATCGAGGTGCCCCTTGCCCCAGAAGCTGATCCCGATCCGGCCGCCAGGTCGCAGGACACGATGGGCCTCGACGAGTGCCGCATCGCAGTCCCCCCACACGCCGTTGACGGACGTGACGGCGTCGAAGCTCGCGTCGTCCCATGGGAGGTCGAACATGGTGCCGACGCGGAGGTCGGCGCTCGGTGTGCGGTCGCGTGCGATCTCGATGAGCGGGGCGGCGGCGTCCAGACCGGCGGTGGCGGCGCCGATGCCGTCCGCGTACCGGACGGCGAGTCCCGATCCGCAGGCGATGTCGAGCAGGGAGGTGCCCTCGGTGACGCCGACCCGATCGAACATCGCGTGGATCACGTCGACGGCGTAGTGCTCGAAGAGGCAGGCCCAGTCGCGGGCTCGATGCCCCCATGCCTCGCCGGCCCGCTCCCACTCGTGCCCGTCGGGCAGGTCGGCCCGGTCGGCCCGGTTGGCCCGGTTGGCCCGGTCGGCCCGATTGTGACGGTCGGTGTGAGCTGGGGCGGGGATCGTCGCGGTGTGGCCGGGGTGCTGGATGGTGTGGTCGTTCTGCATGGGGTCCATCGTGACGATCGAACGGTCGGAGGTCTTGGAGAACACGTGGAGTTCGCCTTCACGTCGTCTCCATCTGCTCTCCAGGCATCGGAACCGTGGTCCGCCACGGGAGATGTCGCCCGGCCACCGAAGCGCTCTGTGGTGATGCCGCGCACTGCGCCGGACCGAGCGATGGGACCCCCGTGCAGCGGGCGGAGTGGAAGCTGCCATACCATGAGCGCGTCGGCACGTCGGGGTGCGGGCATCGAGTCGAGAGGGGACCCACATGTATCCAGCAGCCGTCGCCGCGCGGGATCCGGACCGGCCGTGTTTCATCATGGCGAGCACCGGTGCCGTCGTCACCTACGCCGAGTTCGACGCGCGGTCGAACAGGCTCGCCCATCTCCTCCGAGATCACGGCCTCCAGCGGCTCGACCACTACTCGGTCTTCATGGAGAACAACGATCGCTACCTGGAGTCGTGCAGCGCCGGTGATCGATCGGGGCTCTACTACACCTGCATCAACTCGCACCTGACTGCCGACGCGTTGGCCTACATCATCGACAACAGTGAGTCGCGGGTGCTGATCACGTCTCGCCAGCTGTTCGACACGGCAATGGAGGCGCTGGCGTCGTGTCCGAAGGTGACGCTGTGTCTCGTCGTCGATGCACCCCGTGACGCGTCCGGCTCGCTGGCCGACGGTCGCACGGTTCCGGTACTCGACTTCGTCGACGCTGTCGTGGGCAAGCCGGACACGCCCGTTGCGGATGAGTCGATGGGTGGGACGATGCTCTACTCGTCGGGCACGACGGGTCGGCCGAAGGGGATCATCCGTGACCTGCCGGAGGCTCCGCCGACGGAGATGTTGCCGATCTTCCATTTCCTGCAGGCGTTGTGGTCGTACCGCGAGGAGATGATCTATCTGTCACCGGCGCCGCTGTACCACTCGGCGCCACAGGCGGCGGTCAGCCTGACGATCCGTTCCGGTGGAACCGCCGTGATCATGGAGCGGTTCGATCCCGAGGCGTACCTCGCGAACGTGGAGCGTTACGGGATCACGCACAGCCAGCTCGTGCCGACGATGTTCTCGCGCATGTTGAAGCTGCCCGAGGACGTCCGTTCCCGGTACGACCTCTCGTCGCTCGAGACGGTGGTGCACGCCGCTGCTCCGTGTCCGGTGCAGGTCAAGCACGACATGATCGCCTGGTGGGGCCCGATCATCCACGAGTACTACGGGTCGACGGAGGGGATCGGGTTCGCGGCATGTGATTCCGAGGAGTGGCTCGCGCATCCGGGCACGGTCGGGCAGGTCAAGGTCGGGGTGTTGCACGTGCTCGACGACGACATGGCGGAGCTCCCGGTCGGTACTCCGGGAACGTTGTGGTTCGAGACGCCGACGAAGCTGGAGTACTTCCGTGATCCGGTCAAGAGCGCCGAGGCGACCTCGCTCGACGGCACGATGTCGACGGTCGGCGATGTCGGCTACGTCGATGACGACGGCTACCTCTTCCTCACTGACCGCAAGACGTTCATGATCATCTCTGGCGGGGTCAACATCTACCCGCAGGAGACCGAGGACCTGTTGATCACCCACCCGAAGGTCGCTGACGCGGCGGTCTTCGGTGTGCCGAACCCTGATCTCGGCGAGGAGGTCAAAGCGGTGGTACAGCCGGCGGACGGCATCGATCACGACGAGGCGTTGGCGCAGGAGTTGATGCAGTTCTGTCAGGAGCACCTGTCCAAGTACAAGTGCCCCCGTTCGATCGACTTCGACCCGGCGCTGCCCCGCCTCCCGACGGGCAAGCTGTACAAGCGCATCCTGCGCGATCGCTACTGGGGTGAGGGCCAGTCCCGCATCTCCACCAGCTGAACATCTCGCGTATCACGGCACGCCGGGCGTGCTCCGGATGTGCATGGCCCACCTCGGACAAGCTCATGCTGCCAACAACGTGAACTACGGCCGCCGCCGAACCGATCGACGGGAGTCGGCTCGGCGCGGTCTGGAACTCGGTGTGATCTGGTATCGCCTGATCGCCGCCCTCGAACGACCGTGGCGG
>JBAWHL010000191.1:0-5867 GCA_049593815.1 Ilumatobacteraceae bacterium
GCCCGTCGGGCACGCCCTCGTCCGCGCGGATGCGACCGACGTAGCTCGGGTCCTGGCCAGCGGCCTCCAGCGGTGTCGGAATGTCGCTCAACACGACGCCTGGTGCCGACGCGAGCAACTCGGTGGCGCGCTCGACGGAGATCGGACGTTCGAATTCGGCGTTGATCGACAGCGAGTGCCCGGTGAACACCGGCACACGCACGCACGTGCCTGACACCAGCAGGTCGGGGATCTCGAGGATCTTGCGGCTCTCGTTGCGCAGCTTCTGTTCTTCGTCGGTCTCGAAGGAACCGTCGTCGACGATCGAGCCGGCCATCGGCAGCACGTTGAACGCGATCGGCCTCACGAACTTGGTCGGAGTCGGGAACTCGAATGCGGCACCGTCATGGGTCAGTTCGGCGGCACGGTCGACCACGTCGCGAACCTGCTTGTCGAGTTCGTCGACCCCGGCGAGGCCACCGCCGGACACGGCCTGGTAGGTCGCGGCGATGAGTCGGACGAGCCCGGCCTCGGCGTGGAGCGGCTTCAACACCGGCATGAACGCCATCGTGGTGCAGTTCGGATTGGCGACGATGCCCTTCGGTGGATTGCGAGCGAGTTCGCCGTTCACCTCGGCGACGACCAAGGGAACGTCGGGGTCCATGCGGAACGCCGAGGAGTTGTCGATGACGACCGCGCCGGCAGCCGCGAACTTCGGCGCCAGCGCCCGTGAACTGGTGGCGCCTGCGGAGAACAGCGCAATGTCGAGACCCGAGGGGTCGGCGGTCTCGGCGTCCTCGACGGTGATGTCGGTGCCCTTCCACGGCAGCGTCGTGCCCGCGGAACGCGAGGAAGCGAAGTAGCGCATCTCTGCCACGGGGAAGTCGCGCTCGGCCAGGAGGCGGCGCATCACGCTGCCGACCTGTCCGGTCGCGCCGACCACGCCAATGCGCAGCCCCGGAGTTCCGGCCATGTTCTCGTCGGGTGCTGCAGCAGACATGACCGAAACGATAACGGCGCAGCGGTGACTGGTCGCGGTGAGATTCGGGAGAAGCGCTGGGGTAATCGGCCTCGGCTCTGCCAGAATCATCGAGATGCGTCGGCGCTCCCAACTCGTTCCCTGGAAAGCGGCCGGTCAGACCAGCGAGCGGCAGGCGAGTGGCGACGACGTCGTGCGCACCACCGGGTGGGTCTTCAACAACGAGACCGGCGACGAGTTGACGCTCGAGCAGTTCGTGGCGACCGGCGACTCCGAGGTTCCCGCCTACCTGACGATCTTCGGCCTGCGCGAGCCCGATGCCGACGGTCGCACCAACGACGACAAGACCGTCGTGGAGATCGGGTGCGGGATCGGGCGGATGACGTGTGCATTCACACGTGAGTTCGGATCCGTGGTCGCGTGCGACCTCGACGCCGGCTTCCTCGAGCGGTGCTTCGAGACCGTGGGACGTTTCGGCAAGATCGACCGGTTGCGCACCAGCCACGTCGTCGATGGGCGCACGCTCGATCTCGCGCCGAACTCGACCGACGTCGCCTTCAGCTACATCACGCTGCAGCACTGCGACCCCGACGACGCGCAGGACCTCACGTCCGAAGCGGTCCGCATCACCCGGCCCGGCGGCAAGATCGTCCTCAACTATCGGGCGCGCAGCGCGCAGGACGTCATCCTGCTCCCGCTCGGCACGATCATGCGCGGGTTGTTCCGGGTGCCGAAGTTCGGGCCCTGGCTCTCACAGCGTCGGCTCGCCGCCCGCCTCGGCTGGCAGGCCAACCGCCTGAACCCCGACGATCTGATCGGACCCTTGTCGCCCCTGCTGACCGGGATCCAGATCTGGCGCAACCCGAAGAGCAAGGTCAGCGGCGTCGGTGCCGAGACCAAGGAATTCGACGGGATCAACCCGCACCACTACTGGTTGATCGCCACCGTCCGCTGACGGCACGAGGCGAGCCCGGCTACTTGCGTTCGGGAAGCGGCGCCGAGTAGTCGTCGCCCGAGTCGAGTCCGAACGCCGTGTGCAGTGCACGTGCGGCACGTTCCATCTCGCCCGCAGCGCAGACGACCGAAACGCGGATCGTCGACGTGGAGATCATGTGGATGTTCACGCCTTCGTCGGCGAGGATCCGGAACATCTTCGCAGCGATGCCCGGAGAGGACTTCATCCCCGCGCCGACCAGCGACACCTTGGCGATGTCGTTGTCGTGGGACACGCCGGTCGCTCCGATCTCGTTGGCGACCCGAGACACGATCAGCTCGGCGTCGCTCATGTCGGCCATCGGCATCGTGAAGCTGATGTCGGTCGTGCCCTGGGTCGAGGTGTTCTGCACGATCATGTCGACGTTCACGTTGGCTTCCGCGAGCGGCTCGAACAGCGCAGCGGAGATGCCGGGCCGGTCGGGCACACCGAACACGGTGACCTTTGCTTCGGACATGTCGGTGACGACACCGGAGATGATCGGATCTTCCATCGAGGCCTCCTCGTTGGTGACCCACGTGCCGGGCTCCCAGGTGAATGCGGAACGGACGTGGAGGGGAACGTCGTGATTTCGTGCGAACTCGACGGAACGGAGCGCCAGGACGCGTGACCCGGCGCCGGCCATCTCGAGCATCTCGTCGAAGTGGACCTTGTGCAGCTTGCGGGCCTGCGGCACGATGCGCGGGTCAGCGGTGAACACACCGGTCACGTCGGTGTAGATCTCGCAGGCGTCGGCATCCATCGCCTTCGCGAGCGCAGATGCCGTGAGGTCGGAGGCGCCACGACCCATGGTCGTGATCTCCTTGTCGGTGCTCACCCCCTGGAATCCGGCGATCACACAGATCTTGCCCTCGGCGATCGCCGCGCGCACCCGGTCGCCCTTGACCTCGACGATCTTGGCCTTGCGGTGCGAAGTGTCGGTGATGATGCCGACCTGGCTGCCCGTGAGGCTGATGGCGTCGATGCCCCGATCGGCGAGCGCCATCGTGAGCAGCGCGGCCGTGACTCGCTCACCGGTGGTGAGCAGCATGTCCATCTCGCGACCCGGCTGGCTCGTCGACACCGAGTCGGCGAGTGCGAGCAGGTTGTCGGTGGCCTTGCCCATGGCCGACACGACGACGATGACGTCGTTGCCGCGCTTCTTCGTGAAGGCGACATTGTCGGCGACGGCACGGATGCGGTCGGGGTCGGCGACGGAGGTTCCGCCGTACTTCTGGACGATCAGGGCCACAGGAGAGCGAGGCTACAAGCCGACCTCATTCGAACGCGTGTGCAAATCGGCGATCCGCGGCTCAGGCGCCCTTGACGACGTGTTCGACGACCTCGAAGGCGAGGAGGTCGGCGCCCGACGAGACGGGCTTGGGGGCCTCGGCGTCACCGGCGGTCTGGGCGTGGCCCTTGCCGAACTCCTGGCTGTTCAACCACGCCTGGAAGTTCTCTTCGGTCGCCCAGCGCGTGTACACGAAGTAGCGACTCTCGCCCTCGACCGGGCGCAACAGCTGGAAGTCCTCGAATCCCTCGAATTGTTCGACCATCTTCGCTCGGCCGGCGAACCGGCCCTCGAGCTGCGGGCCCATGCCCTCGGGGACGGAGATGGCATTGATCTTGACGACGCTCATGGACCCAGTGTGCCCGGGCTCAACGGGATTCGACCAGCGCAGCAACCGCCGTCAACGCGTCGAACACGTCGACGAACCGAGTGGTCAGCGGCGACAGGCCGAGTCGGAGAACGTCGGGGTCGCGATAGTCGGCGACGATCTTGCGGTCGGTCAGATCCTGATGAATCTGGCGAGCGTCGGGATGGCGAACGGCGACGTGGCCACCGCGGCGAGCAGCATCGCGAGGGGTGTCGATCGCGAGCCCGAACTGGTCGGCGAGTTCGATGGCGAAGCCCGTCAGGTCCCGTGCCTTGGCCGCGACCGCCCCGATGCCGGCCTCGCGGGTCAACGCGATGCCCGTTCGCGCGGCGGTGAGCCCGAGCACCGGCGGCGTGCCGTTCAGCATCCGGCCGATCCCCGGCCGGGCCTCGAATGGGCGCTCCATCGCGAACTGGTCCGTCTGGGCGTACCAACCCCAGATGGGTTGGGTCACGCGATCCTGGACGGACCGCGACACGAAGACGAACGCCGGCGCGCCCGGACCGCCGTTGAGGAACTTGTAGGTGCATCCGACCGCCAGCTCGACGCCCGCACCGGGGAGATCGAGCTCGAGGACGCCGGCGGCGTGCGAGAGGTCCCAGACGGTCGTGGCTCCGGCCGCGGCAGCGCGAGCCGTCTCGCCGGCGAGGTCGGCGACCTCCGCGGTCCGGTAGTCCACGAGCGATCGGAGGACGACGTCGACACCACTCAAGTCCTCGAACCCGTGTCGCACCTCGCCGCCGCGCAGTCGGGCGATGCCCTCAGCGACGTAGCGATCGGTCGGGAAGTCGCGCTCGTCGATCGCGACCACGCGGCGACCGGGGACGAGGTCGAGCGCCACGTTGACCTGTTGGAAGATGCTGACCGTGGTCGACTCGTGGACGGCCACCTCCCCGGGTCCGGCGCCGATCAGTGGGGCGAGTTCATCGCCGACAGTGAGAGCCAGGTTCAACCAGTCGTGGTCCCACCAGCTGGCGATCAGGTCGCCCGCCCACTGCTGTTCGACGGCGCGGTGCAGCGCCGACACCGTCCGCTTCGGGGTGCGCCCGAGCGAGTTGCCGTCGAGGTAGATCACGTCGGGATCGGTGACGACGAACTCGTCGTACCACTGGGCCAGCGGATCGTCGTGGTCACGTCGTTCGGCGTCGGGGCGTTCGATCATCCGGCAACTCTGCCACGGGCACGTGACGGATGGTGCCTGGCACCATCTGTCACACGAGGCGGGTGAAGCTGGCGTGGCGGACGAGGCCGTCGTTGGTGAACTCGGCGATGTCGATCTCGGCATCGAGTGTCGGCTCGACCCAGCGCGCGGTCCGCCTGACCGATGCCGGTGGTGGCGGGTCGAACGGGCAGTCGTCGATCTCGGCTGCCCGCAACCGTCCGGTGAGTTCCTCGAGGGTGCGCTGGTCGAACCCGGTGCCGACGCCGCCGGCGAAGTCGAGGGCGCCGTCATCCCCCCGGCGGCCGACCAGCAATGCCCCGAACGTCGAGGAGCGGTTGCCGGTACCGGCGGTGAACCCTCCGATCGTCAGCGTGGTGCGCTGCCGGTTCTTGATCTTGCGCCACTCCTTGGTTCGTGTGCCAGGGCGGTACCGGGACTCGACACGTTTGGCGATCACGCCTTCGAGCCCTTGTTCGGCGGTCGCGGCGACGAGCGCCGCCCCACCGCCGACGTTGAACGACGGAACAGCCCAGTTGTCGCCCGGTTCGACGAGACCCTCGAGCAGACGGCGCCGGTCGAGGTAGTCGAGATCGATGGTGTCGGTGCCGTTCACCTGGAGTACGTCGAAGAGATACAGCGCGGTCTGGAACCTGCTGCCGACGCCGCTCTGTTGGAGGTGGCCGAAGTTCGGTCGACCGGCATCGTCGAGCACCACCAGTTCACCGTCGAGGATGGCGGACGGCGCGTTGAGCGCGCCGGCGAGCGGGGAGATCTCCGGCCACCGTGCGGTGACGTCTCGCCCGGAACTGCTCTGCAGGCGCACGGCACCGCCGTCCACGTGCGCGATGGTGCGGTAGCCGTCCCACTTGATCTCGAATGCCCACTCGTCGCCGGCGCCCTCCGCCTCGACCGGCGGCAGCGACCCCATCGTGGCCTTCATCGGGGCGACGGGGAAGCGCAGACTCACCGCATGTCCTCAGTTGGTCGGGATGCGGCTCGAGAGGACACCGTCGGACTCGAGTCGTGTCAGACGGTCGTCGTCGTAGCCGAGCAGTTCGGTGAGCACCGAACGGTTGTCCTCGCCGCGGTAGCGGGGGATGCCCGACACGCCGACAT
>JBAWHL010000192.1:0-4207 GCA_049593815.1 Ilumatobacteraceae bacterium
GGTGACGAACGGGCGATGCCTCCAAATGTGCGGGAATCGTGTCGGCCAGCGCAACCGGCGACACATTTTCGGGGTGGTGGTCGTTTGGGGGCGTGGGCGCGGGACGGTCGATCCGGGCGGGGCTCACGGGTGGCATCTGGGTCTGGGGAGGGGATGGGGAGGTGGGGCGGTATCTTGGATTGCTGCCGTATCGACCTGGCGCCCACGAGATTCGGGCGCTGTCACGAGATCTGATGGAAGCCGATCACCATGTCTGAGACCGTTCTCACAGCCGAAACCGGACGCCGCGCCGGAAGCTCCGATTCACGTCGCCTGCGCGCCGAGGGCAAGATCCCCGCCGTCGTGTACGGCCACGGCATGGATCCGCTCTCCGTGAGCGTCGACCGCCGCGAGCTGCGCCAGGCCCTGTCCGGTGCCGCGGGCATGAACACCATCCTCGACGTGACCGTCGACGGCTCGGTGTACCCGTCGCTCATCAAGGACATCCAGCGCCACCCGGTGCGCCGCTCCGTGCAGCACATCGACTTCATCCAGGTCAACCTCAACGAGGAGATCGTCGTCGCGATCCCGATCCACCTCGAGGGCGAAGCCAAGGACGTCATGGCCAACAGCGGTCTCGTCGACCTCACCATGCAGGAGCTGTACGTGCGCACCACGCCGCGCAACATTCCTGACGGCGTCACGATCGACGTGACCGACATGACCATGGATTCGGTCATCCGCGTCGAGGACATCCCGCTGCCCACCGGCGTCACCGCCGACGCCGACGCCGACGCTCCGGTCGTCACCGTCCTCACGATGCGCACCCCGGTGCTCGACGCCGAGGAAGAAGCAGCCGCCGAGGCAGCAGCCGAAGGCGAAGATGGCGCCGAGGGTGCCACCGCTGCCGACGGCGACTCCGACGGCGAGTGACCCTGCGTCACGCCGACTGACTCGTACACGATCGAAATGGTGCGGAATCCGGACGCTGAGCGTCCGGATTCCGCCATTTTTCGGGTCGGGTCCGGCGTGAGGACGGCGAGCTGACGATGGGACTGTTCGGCCGCGTGGGCAAGGGCGACCCGTTCGACTGGTTGGTCGTCGGCCTCGGCAATCCGGGCGAGAAGTACGCACGCACCCGCCACAACGTCGGCGAGGAAGCGGTCCACCTGCTCGCGGAACGTCGCGGCGTCAAGCTCAAGGGCGGCCGTGACAACGCGCTCGCAGCCGAGAGCCGGTTTCCGAGCAGAGACGGAGAGCAGCGTGTCGTGCTCGCGTTCCCCATCACGTTCATGAACGAGTCGGGCCAGGCGGTGAGCGCCCTCGTGCGCCGCTATCGGATCGAAGCACCCGAGCAGCTGATCGTCGTGCAGGACGAACTCGACCTGCCACCCGGTGAGCTGAAGATCAAGGCCGGAGGCGGTCTCGCGGGCCACAACGGTCTGCGCTCGATCAACCAGCACCTCAAGTCGCAGGACTTTCTCCGGGTGCGGATCGGTGTCGGGAAACCCGACAGCAAAGAGGTCGGCAAGGGTCACGTCCTGTCCAAGGTCCCCAAGGCCGAACGCGAACTGCTCGACATCCGAGTCGTCGACGCCGCGGATGCGGTGGAGATGATCATCGCCAACGGTGTGGATGCCGCGATGCAGCGCTACAACGGCAAGCCGTGAATCGCACACCCGACGCCACACGGACGGCGAAGCCAGACCATGTGACGAATGGCGCCTGGCACGATCTGCCCCATCGCGGGGGCGGGCGATGAGTGGCGCGCCGCTCGGCGCGCTGCCCGCGCTGCTGCGCGACGAACCGGGACTGACCCGAGCGCTCGGCGACCCCGCGGCTCGACTCGCGGTGGTCGAGGTGGCCCGACCCATCTCGATCGCTGCACTCGCCACGTTGTCGTCGCGGCGGCCGCTCGTCGTGAGCTGCCCGACCGGCACGATGGCCGGCCAGCTCGCCGACGACCTCAGTCAGTTCATGCCACCCGACATGGTCGTGCACTTCCCCGGCTGGGAAACGCTGCCATTCGAACGCGTCAGCCCGAGCGTCGAGACGATGGGCCAGCGACTCGACATCCTGTGGCGCCTCCGCGACCCCGAACGTTGCCCACAGATCATCGTCGCCGGCGTCCGCGCCCTGATGCAGAAGCTCGGCCCCGGAGCGACCACCACCGAGCCGATCGTCGTGCGCCCCGCCTCACTCGGCGGCGGATCGGTCGACCCCGACGAGCTCGCGCACCGCCTGGTCGAGTTCGGATACCGCCGAGAGGAACTGGTCGAACACCGAGGCGAGTTCGCCCGCCGTGGTGCGATCGTCGACGTGTACCCGTCCACCGCCGACGCACCGATCCGCATCGACCTGTGGGGCGACGAAGTCGATCGTCTGACCCGCTTCGGGGTCAACGACCAGCGCTCGACCGACGACCTCGACGAGGTGCAGATCTTCCCGGCCCGGGAGCTCATGCCGACCGAGGACGTACGCGCCCGCGCCGCCCGCCTCGTGGCCACCGAGCCGTGGGGTCGCGAACAGTGGGAGCGACTCGCCGAAGGCGTGCACTTCGACGGCATGGAGAGCTGGCTGCCGTGGCTCGTCGACGAGGACCAGCTCCTCACCGACGTGCTGCCCGAGACCGCCAAGGTCCTGCTCGTCGAACCGCGTCGCATGCGCGATCGCGCCCTCGACCTCATCGCAGAGGAGGACGACCTCGCCCGCACCCTCGCCTCCACGTGGGCCCGCGATCCCGACAAGTCGTTCCCTCGCCTGCACGCCGACCCCGACACACTGCTCGACCGCGCCGGATTCAACGGCACCTCGTCGTTCTGGTCGATCGACTCCACACCGGAGTCTCCCGACACCCCGCTCGTCGAGGCATCCGGTTGGGGTCCGGTCGCCGGCGACGGATCGGGCCTCACCGAGCGACTCGTCCAGCTCATCGGCAAGGGCTACCGCGTCGTCGTGGCCGCCGACGGCACCGGCTCGGCACAGCGCCTCCACGACCTGCTCGTCGACAACGGCCTCGACTTCCCGGTCATCAAGCCGGACGGCGAACTGCGCCCCGGCGGCAACGTCGTCGTCGCACCCCTGCACCGCGGGTGCACCCTGCCCAACGCCAAGGTCGCGATCGTCGCCGAGAGCGACCTCACCGGCCGGCGTCGCGCTCACCGCACCGCCCGCAAGCAGAAGCGCGAAGGCGCCAGCACGTTCGAGGACCTCAAGGCCGGCAACTATGTCGTGCACCACCAGCACGGGGTGGGACAGTACGAGGGGATGGTCAAGCGAGCCATCGGCGGCGTCGAGCGCGACTACCTGCTGATCTCCTACAAGGGCGGAGACAAGCTCTACGTCCCGTCCGACCAGATCGACACGCTGCGCCAGTACGTCGGCGGCGAGGCCCCCAAGATGCATCGCCTCGGCGGGTCCGACTTCGCCAAGACCAAGAGCAAGGTCCGCTCCGCGGTTCGTGAGATCGCCCAGGAACTCGTCGTGCTCTATCAGAAGCGCGTCAACGCCGAGGGCCACTCGTACCCGCAGGACACACCGTGGCAGGCCGAGATGGAAGAAGCCTTCCCCTTCGTCGAGACCCCCGACCAGCGCACCGCGATCGACGAGATCAAGCGCGACATGGAACTCGCCCACCCGATGGACCGCCTCGTGTGCGGCGACGTCGGCTTCGGCAAGACCGAGGTCGCCATCCGCGCCGCGTTCAAGGCGATCCAGGACGGCAAACAGGTCGCCGTCCTCGCGCCGACGACCCTGCTCGCGACGCAGCACGGCAACACGTTCGCCGACCGCTTCGCCGGCTTCCCGATCCGCGTCGAGGTGCTCTCCCGGTTCCTCACGAACGCGCAGGCGAAGAAGGTCATCGAGGGCGTCAAGACCGGCGAGGTCGACTGCATCATCGGCACCCACCGCCTCCTCGCGAACGACGTGAAGTTCAAGGACCTCGGCCTCCTGATCGTCGACGAGGAACAGCGCTTCGGAGTGCAGCACAAGGAGACGATGAAGAAGATGAAGACGAACGTCGACGTCCTCACGCTCTCGGCCACACCGATCCCACGCACGCTCGAGATGTCACTGGTCGGGATCCGCGACCTCTCGCTCCTGCAGACTCCCCCCGCCGACCGGATGCCGATCCTCACCTATGTCGGCGAGTACGACGAGCGCGTCGCGATCGAAGCCATCCGCCGCGAACTCCTGCGTGAGGGCCAGGTCTTCTGGGTCCACAATC
>JBAWHL010000193.1:0-6225 GCA_049593815.1 Ilumatobacteraceae bacterium
CCCCCCTCCGGCGGGACGGCGTCGCGCCCGGACACGGACGCTCGGACACGGGCGCTCCGACACGAGCTTCGGCCACCGGCACCGAACGCCGATGCGGACTCAGAGGATCTGCATGCCGTACATCTCGCCCAACGGGTCAGAGATCAGCTCGAGCCGTTCACCGTCGGGGCCCATGAAGTACATCGAGGCGTCGGCGACCTCGTGCACGGCGATGCCCGCGTCGGCGAGCTTGGTTCGCATGCGTTCCCAGTTCGACCGCTCCATCGAGATCGCCAGGTGGTGATGACCACCCAGCACCTCGGCGTACTCGTCGAGCCCGAGACCCGGGAAGTCGAAGAAGGCGAGCGTGTTCCCGTTGCCGATGTCGAAGAAGAAGTGCGTCGAGCCGACGTAGTCACGATTCTGGAAGAGGTCGGTCAAGGGGAACTCGAGCAGCCCCTGGTAGAAGGCGATCGTCCGTTCGACGTCGGAGGAGATCAAGGCCTGGTGGTGCACGCCGCGGGCCGTGGACGCCGGCCGCCGATCGGGCGGGAGCATGTGCGCCGCACGCATGCGTGCCCACTCGTCGTCGCGATCGGGGTGATCACCGTCGCGGGTCGTTCCGAAGTGCGGACCATCGTTCGCCATCGGCCGATTCTTCCATGCGCGACCGCACCTCGGTCCTCCGCCGTCGCATCGTCGGTCCGTTCGTGTCAGACTCGCGACGGAGACAACACGGGGAAACACGGGGAACCACCAGCAGGGGGACGACATGACGGTCATCGACGAGCGCCAGACATCGACCAGCACATCGACCATCACGGTCACGCCGAAGTCACCGACGATCGGAGCCGAGATCTCCGGCGTCGACCTCGCGGCGGAGTGCTCCGACGACGACATCGCGCTGATCCGACGAGCGCTGCTCGACTACAAGGTGTTGTTCTTCCGCGACCAGGACATCACCACAGAGCAACACCTCGCCTTCGGTCGACGATTCGGCGAACTCGAGGTTCATCCCTTCGCGCCGCACAAGCCCGACCATCCCGAGGTCCTCGCGATCACCCACAATGCGGATCGCGAGGGGCGCGAGAACCGTTGGCACTCCGATGTGACCTGGCGTCTGCAGCCGTCGCTCGGCTCGATTCTGCGTTGCATCGAATCGCCCGACGTCGGTGGCGACACCCTGTTCGCCGACATGTACGCCGCGTACGACGGACTTCCCCAACGGGTCAAGGATCGTGTCGAGGGGCGGGTCGCTCGTCATGACTTCGCTCACTTCCGTCAACTCCTGCGTGCCCGCGGCGTCGACGACGCAGGCATCGCCGAGATGGAAGCGACGTACCCGAATCCCGAACATCCGGTGATCCGGACGCATCCCGAGACCGGACGCAGGGGCATCTACGTCAACGCTGCCTTCACCCAGGAGATCGTCGGCATGGATCCCGCCGAGAGCGCGGAACTCCTCTCCACGCTCTACGCGCAGGCGACGTTCCCCGAGTATCAGGTGCGGTTCACGTGGGACGCGAACTCGATCGCGTTCTGGGACAACCGCGCCTGCCAGCACTATGCCGTGTCGGACTACTGGCCGAAGGTGCGCCGCGTCGAGCGGGTCACGATCATCGGCGACACGCCGTACTACGACGCGTCGCAGGCACCGACGGACACGGCCGAGAGCCCGTTCCGGGGCCACCTCAAGACGCTGTCGGAGAGCTGAACCGCTCGCAGAACCTGCCGGTGGCCGACCGCGACGGCCGGTCCGATCGCCAGTGCGACGACGACCGTGCCGAGCCCGACGGGGCCGCCGAGGGCGACGCCGACGATCAACAGCGTCGACTCGATCACCAGTCGAACGCGGGGCTCGGGCCGCCCGACCCGGTCCGACGCGGCGATGGCGATGAGTTCGCCAGATCCAGCACCGAGACCCGAGACGATCAGCGCCCCGGCGCCGACGCCGATGACGCCGACCGCTGCGAGGTGGATCAGCAGCCGCACCACGATCGAATCGGGGGCGTCGACCGCTTCGAGGAACGAGACCGTCGCCTGCATGACCGGCGCGATGACGAGCGGCGCGAGCAGAGTGCCGGGGCCGGGGCGACGACCGAGTGCCCAGGCGGCGGAGATCAGGGCGCCGATCACCACCCAGATGGCGACGCCGAGCGGAAGTCCGGTGCGTACCCGGATCGCGCCGATGAACACGTCGAGCGGACCCGGCCCGAGGCCGGTCCAGAGCGTGACCGCCACCGCGACGGCGATGACGACCGATCCACCCACGAGCAAACCGACCCGGGCGGACATCCGCACCACACGCGTCGAGGTCGGCGTCGCGAGGACCGCGGCGATCGCCCCGGCCCGCGACCAACCGCGGCCCGACGACCTTGGAGCGCGTGGCGCGTCGAAACGCTCCTCGGCGCGCGCGTCGTCGGCAAGTACGGATGTCACTCCGTGAGTATCGTGCCACCCTCCGTGTTCTCCAGCCCCTGCGGCGGTGCCGTCGGGCACACGCCGCCGATGCCGGCGAGCTTGGGCCGATCTGCTGGCGCCCGAGTCGGTCGGGTCAGGGGGCGAGATGGTGGCGAAGGGCATCGAGCGCGAGGAGGTAGCCCTGGGCGCCGAAACCGGCGATCACACCGACGCACACCCCGCTGAGCATCGAGGTGTGCCGGAACTGTTCGCGGGCGTGCACGTTGGACAGGTGGACCTCGACGACCGGCACCGCGATCGCCGAGATGGCGTCACGCAGCGCGATGCTCGTGTGGGTGTAGGCGCCCGGGTTGAACACGACGCCATCGGCGCGCGTGCGGGCCTCGTGCAGCGCGTCGACGAGCGCCCCTTCGCTGTTGGACTGGATGTCGTAGACATCGACATCGACGTCCGCGGCCGCAGTGCGGACACTCGCCACGATGTCGTCGAGCGTCTCGGTGCCGTAGACGTCGGGTTCGCGCGTCCCCAACAGGTTCAGGTTCGGTCCGTTGAGCACGAGGAGTCGGCGAAGCATCCCAGCAGATTACGCAGTGCGACTGGCCAGCCGCAGCGACACGACCCGATCGAGTGCGACGTGACAGTCTGGAGCGATGTCCGACGCCGACGCCATCGACTTCGCTCTGTTGCTGCTGCGCTGCGGCGTCGGCGCGGTGATGCTCGCCCACGGCATCAATCACATTCGACCGAACATCGACGGCACCGCCGGATGGTTCGGCTCGATGGGCATGCGTCCAGCGAAGCTCCACGCCTGGCTCGCGAGCGTGACCGAGATCGGCGGGGGCATCCTGCTCATCGTCGGCCTGCTCACACCGTTCGCTGCCGCGGGCGTCGTCGGCGTGATGGCGGTGGCATGGGCGATCAACCACCGCGGGAACGGTTTCTTCATCTTCCGCCCGGGCGAGGGATGGGAGTACGTGATGACGCTCGGCATCGCCGGCGTGGCGATCGGCACGCTCGGCCCGGGAGCCTGGTCGCTCGACGACGCGCTCGACCTGACCGACGACCTCACCGGAACCACGGGGCTGGTGATCGCTGGCCTCGGCGGTGTCCTCGGCGCCGCGGCGTTGCTCGCGTTCTTCTGGCGCCCACCCGCTCCGACCGACTGAACGCGACGCTCGGGCGGTCGCTCAGATCAACGGCTGGGCAGCGGTGCTGAACCTCGGGCTGAGGTGGGACGTGTCGTTCCAGCAGCGCACGATCCAACGGTCCGGAGTGACCACCAGGTGGGTGATCGACGCGTTGTCCGCGCCGCCGAACGTGAACCCGCTCGCTCCCGTGGCGATGTTCATCACCTGACCGATCACGCCACCGTGCACCACGGCGACGGCGAGTTCGTCACGATGCGCGTCGGCGATCTGTTCGATGCCGCGCCTGACCCGATCCTCGAACGCCTGCGCCGGTTCACCGTTGGGGATGACGTCCCAGCGCTGCTCCACGTGCATGCGCAGCGCGATCGGGTCGTTGTCGGCGATCCGCCGACGGAACTCGCCACCTTCCCAGTCCCCGAGGAACACCTCCCGCAGATCGGCCACCACGACCGGCTCGATGCCGAGTCGGGCCACGAGTGGCGCCGCGGTCTGGTGCGTGCGTTGCAGCGTCGTGACGTACACGCCGGCGATGCGCTCACCGGTGTCGACGAGACGTTGAGCAGCGAGTTCTGCCTGTTCCACCCCGTCGGGAGCGAGCGGCGGGTCGCCGTGGCCGTCGACCAGACCGAACGACTCGCCCTCGACGTGCGGCGCCGATTCGCCGTGGCGGACCAACAGAATCTCGGTCGATCCGGGTGGCGGGGTGAATCGGGACTGCGGGAACTTGCGCGCTTCGGTCACGTCATCCACCTTCCCACATCGCCCACCGACGGACCGATGCCGACCCCGACGCAGCGTCGACATCGACGCGCGGCACACTGGTGGCGTGAAGCTGCCGACGTCGCGACCGATCGACCTCGTCGACGTGCTCTCGCTCCCCGCGTTCGTCGGCACGATGATCTGGGAATCGCGCGTCCTGTCACGCCGGGAACTGCGCACGTTCGGCGACCTCGATGACGCCACGCCGGCGGAACTCGCGGATCCCAGCCTGCCGGCGGACCCGCTGGTCCCCGTCGGCTACGAGCGGCGCGACACCACGGCGAGCCTCACGATGCTCGTCGGCAACGTCGCGGTGAACCTCGCCGTGGCGGGCGCCGTCGGAGCGATGAGCAGGTTCGTCTTCACGCGTCGCGTCGCGAACCTGCAGGCGAGCAGGTGGTCGCTGCCCGTCGCGATGGTCGCCTGGGACTTCCTGTACTACTGGGATCATCGCTGGATGCACGAGGTCCGCCTGTTGTGGGCGAACCACGTCACCCATCACTCGAGCGAGCGCTACAACCTGTCGACCGCACTCCGTCAGCCCTGGTCCGGGATCCTGACGTCGTGGGTGTTCCTGCCGATGCCGTTGTTCGGCATCCCGGCCCATCACGTGGCCAAGGCGGCGCAACTCAACCTGCTCTACCAGTACTGGATCCACACCGAAGCGATCGATCGGCTCCCGAAGCCCATCGAGACCGTGTTCAACACCCCGTCGCACCACCGCGTCCACCACGGAGCGAACCCGCAGTACCTCGACAAGAACTACGGCGGCATCCTCATCGTCTGGGACAAGCTGTTCGGCACGTTCGAGCCGGAGCTGCGACGCATCCGCTACGGCCTCACGAAGAACGTCCGCACGTTCAACCCGATTCGTCTCGGCTACCACGAGTTCGTCGACATCGCCCGCGACGTGCGTCGAGCCACGGGGCTGCGCAACAAGCTCGGGCACGTCGTCGGTCGACCGGGGTGGTCACCCGCCGGCCAGCGCCCGAGTCACGCGGCGTAGTTCGAGAGGACCATGTCGACCATCGGGTCGGGCGTCAGCTGCCCGGGGTCGTACCCCTTGCGGAACGTGGCCAGATAACGCGAACGGCCGTTGCGGAGCCACGGCGGCGTCCGGGGCCGGCGCGACTCACCTCGCGCCTCGAGCAGGATGCGCTGCATCCGATCGACGCAACGATGGAAGTGGGCCTGCGCACGCAGCGATCCGGTGACCCGGTACGGGTAACTGCCCTCGAGGTGCTCGAAGACGTTGAAGGCCACCGTCCGGTGTTCGATCTCCTCGGCCGCGTGCCATGCCCACAGGTTCTGCCATGCTCCGAACCGGCCGTTGGAGCCGAGACCGGTCCCCGCCGACGCGTCGGCGAACATCGTCATCGCCATCGCACACGTCATCGCTTCGAAGCCCTCGGCGTAGACGAGATTGAAACGTCGCGACTTGTCGACGTTGAAGCGGCGGTAGTCGGCTTCGAGGTCGTCCTCGCACTTCTGCAGTTTCGCGGCGACCTCCGGCCCGAGCTGGCCCTTGATCATCTCGTTGACGCGTCGATGGTTCTGGAAGTGCTGCGCCTCCTGCCCGATGAACTTGCGGACGTCGTCGGCGAGCACCGGATCGGTGATTTCATCGAGGACCGACCGGTAGGTGCGGATCAGGTACGGCTCGAGGTATGGCATCGTGAGCGAGAACGCGACCAGATAGGTCTCCCCCGCCAGGTCGTCGCCGGGAAGCACGTCATCGAGTTCGTCCGGAAACTCGAACTTCACCTTGCGAACGGTGATCTCTGCCATGTCCCCAGGGTACCGACTCGCACAGGGGCGGGCCGCGACGATGGTCACCGAGCGGCCCGTGCGGAGCGGTCGCCCGCACCGAACGGTCGCCCGCGAGTTCACAGCCAGTTGGCCCGCTTGAGCTTTCGGT
>JBAWHL010000194.1:0-1658 GCA_049593815.1 Ilumatobacteraceae bacterium
GGCCTGGATGCCGGCACGGAAGATCTCGGTCATGTAGGCGCCGTAGTTGAGGCCGAGGGCCAAGGTGCCCGCGACCGCGGCGTCCATGACCAGGGCCGACTCGAACCCCTCCGGGAGCCAGGCGTACCTGTCGGTGAGGTTGCGGCCGACCGGCGGCAGCGCGAGGTAGAGCAGGAACATCTGCACGATCAGCGGCGTGCCCCGGAAGAACGAGACGTAGAAGCCGGAGACCCCGTAGGCGACCGGGTTCCTCGACAGCCGAGCCAGGGCGCCCAGGGTGGCCAGGACGATGGCGATCACGATCCCGCCGATCGCCATCGCCATCGTGTAGCGCAGACCGCCGGCGATGTAGCGGATGTTGTCGCGGATCCAGTCGCGGTCGAACCCGGCGGCCAGCACGAACAGGCCGAGCAGCACGAAGATGACCACCCAGACCGCGGCCACCTTGAGCCGGAACGGGACGCGCGCACTCGCGATCGCGAGCCGCTCCAGCGGTGACTCGCGGGACTCGGGGGAGCCGGGCGCTGAGGTCACTGCTGGACCGTCAGGTCGACCCCGTCGTACCACTGCTCGGACATCTCGGACAGGGTCCCGTCGTCGTGCATCTCGGCGACGATCCCGTCGACGGCCTCGACGAGGCTGGCCGGGTCGAGCTCGGCGGACTTGTCGATCGCGACGGCGAGCGGCTCGTAGAACACCGGGTCGCCCACGATCTTCACCGGGTTGCCGGCATCGGCGTAGCCCTGTGCGGTGGTCAGCGAGGTGATGACCGCATCGAGCCGGGTGCCGTCGCCGAGGGCGAGGTCCTGGAGCGCGGTCGTGTCGGTGTCGTAGCCGGAGATCTCGGCGTCGTCGATGACGAAGTCGAACGGGTAGCCGTCGATCTCGAGGGTCTTGTCGAGGAACTGCTCGTAGGTGCAGCCCGAGCAGACCCCGACCTTGGCGCCGTCCAGGTCGGTGGTGACGTCGCTGATGCTCGTGTTGTCGGCGTGGACGACCACGACGGCCGGCGTGAAGTAGTACGGCGAGGTGAAGTCGAGCACCTTCTGGCGTGGGTTGGTCGGAGTCATCGACCCCACGCTGAGCTGCCAGCGGTCGTTCCAGCTGCCGGCGGTGATGACGTCCCAGGACGGCGTCTCCCAGGCGATCTCGACGCCGAGACGATCGGCGATCTCGGTGGCGACGTCGATGTCGAAGCCCTCGTAGCCGCCGGACTTCGGATCGAGGGAGGACTGCGGGGGATAGGCCGGGTCCGTCGAGACCGTGATGGTGCCGCGCTCGCAGACCTCCGCGAGCAGGTCCCCCGACGCGTCGCTCGATTCGCAGACACCGCTGCCGGCTTCCGGCGTCTGCGCCGCGCTGTCGCCGCCGTCGCTCCCGTCGTCGCCGCACCCGGCGAGGGTCAGCGCCAGCACCGCGATCGTCGCGGCCAGGGTGGTGTGCTTGAGCATCTTCGGCCTCCCTCAGGTCTGGACGCGTCCGCGTCTGCTCGCACAATGACAGAGATTCGGCGGTCTGGAGAGGGGTTGCGCGGGAAGATCGACGCTTCTGCGGTGTTGGAGATGGCATGAAGAAGATCGGATTCCTCTCGTTCGGACACTGGACGCCGTCCCCGCAGTCGCAGACCCGCTCGGCCGCCGATGCCCTCCTGCAGTCGA
>JBAWHL010000195.1:0-2639 GCA_049593815.1 Ilumatobacteraceae bacterium
GCTCGGCTCGGGTCGCGCGCTGACGTCGAGCCACGCTTCAGCTACCGACAAGCTGGCCGTAGGATCTCCACTTCCAGCGTCGGCTCTAAATCCATGGTTCTGCAAGGCGTCGATCACAATGCTGTCGGCCTGGTCGACCTCAGCGTCAACCCGTTCGAAACCGAGCCCGCCGACATGAGCGAGACCGCGATCAATCACGTGCTCCACCCAGTCAGGCGTGGCGTCGGGCATCAAAATCGGCACGACCGCCGCTTCGTCTCCCCAATCGATCACGATCATCGCAGCTTTGGGTTGGCCAGCTTCGTCGAACCAGAACAGTTGACCGAGATCGTCGGTGGGGCGTGCGTTGTTCCACCACCACTGCACGTCGGCAGCCTCGTACAGGCCCTTGACTGAGTGAGCGGCCCGAACACGCTGCAAGAGAGCCGTCACCGATTCTAGATACTCGAGGCCAGCTCGCTGCTCTTCGCGCATTCCGTTCATTCGCACAACGTATCGGTCGCCACTTGGCAGCTCGGCAAGAGTTACGCAGCCGCCCAGAATGCTCGCGCCGTCACCGACCGAGGTAGCGCAGAACCGGCAATCTTTTTCGGAGCGGGCGCTCGATAACGCTCAGGCACGGGCGGGGCCGAGACCGCCCGGTCTCGGCGGCGGGCCGTTCGATACGTCAACTCGACCGAGGGTTGACATAGGAGCATCAGAGATGGGGACGTCCGCTCCGGAAGGTGCGCAGGAGACCCCTGGGGCTCAAACGCCTTCGAACGACGACGGCGCACCGTTCAGGAGACGCTTTCGAACTCGGTCAGTCAGCACGACCTCGTAGGGCACACGGCGCAGGTCGTCAGCGGTTGCCTGGAGTGCTCGAGCCCGTGCGAGTCCGGCCAGCCACTCCCATGGGTGATCGTCCCCGGTGTCCTCGTCGGGGAGCACGGTCGTCAAGACGCCGCGCGTGATCGTCTCGGCAGTCAGCCACGCCCAGAGGCCGCCCGTGGAACTCCTGGTCGAGTAGCCGCGTTCCGCGTGCAATACGACCCGCTCACCATCGGAACGCACCGCGAACTCGCTGATTCTGAAGCTGACCTCGCTGTCACTGTCAATCGCTCCGGGTTCCAGGTCGCACATGGCTCCCAATCCGACAACACGCACGAGGACATGCTCGCACGATGACCGCGAGGAAGGAATGATGGAGTGACCGATGCCGACCGAATTCGGAAGGGGCCGTCCGGGAGATGGCGAGATCGACCCCGGCGAGGCAGCGCTACAGTCCGCCGATGTGACGGAGGTTGCGGATCGAGTGGTGGCGCGCGCCGAGGAGCATCGGCGCGAGCTGCTCGGCTACTGCTACCGGTTCCTCGGCGCGGCGGCCGAGGCCGAGGATGCGGTGCAGGAGACGATGCTCCGGGCGTGGAAGGCCGCCGATCGGTTCGAGGAACGGTCCTCGATGAAAACCTGGATCCACCGCATCGCCACGAACGTGTGCCTCGACATGCGAAAGGCCCCGCAACGGCGGGCGCTCCCGATGGATCTCGCCGGGCCGGGCACCCTCGACGGTGGCCCGCCGAACCTGTCGACGCGTCCCGCGGAAGCGTGGGTGGGCCCGATCCGATCCGACCGTCTCGCCGACGATCCGGCGGACGCGGCGGCACTCCGCAACTCCGTCGGGTTGGCGTTCCTGGCGGCCCTCCAGCAGCTCCCGCCGATGCAGCGTGCGGTCGTTGTTCTACGTGATGTCCTGTCGTGGTCGGCGGCCGAGTGCGCCGACGTGCTCGACACGTCGGTGGCGTCGGTCAACAGTGCGTTGGCCAGGGGTCGGCGCGCCCTCGCCGAGTCCGGTGACGCCATGGCGACTCGGCCGGCCGATCCCCACGAGGCGCGGGTGCTCGAGCAGTACGTCGCCGCTTTCGAGGCCTACGACGTCGACCGACTCGTCGCGCTGCTGGCCGACGACGTCCTGTTCTCGATGCCGCCCTACGAGCTGTGGCTTCGGGGCGCTCAGCAGGTCGAGCAGTGGTGGCGCGGACCCGGCGACGTGTGTCGTGGCCCCCTCGCCGTCCTCACCTCGGCGAACCAGCGGCCTGCCGTCGGCGTGTACCACCCGGCTGGCGACGACCGTTGGGAGCCATTCGCGCTGCACGTCTTGGAGATCGACGATGGCCGGCTCGCCGCGATCACCCACTTCATGGGGGTCGACGTCTTCTCGGAGTTCGGCCTGCCCGAGGCGCTCACCCGCTGAGAAATGTCGAGGACGAGCGATCACTTTCGGGCGCTCGTGTCGTCAGTACCCGCAGCAGCGGCGCATCCGGCTCCGCTCGGTCGAAAGGACTCCCCATGACCCGTACCGTCACCGCCCATCTGTTCAGCTCCCTCAATGGCGTCAACGAGTCGCCGCATCTGTTCCAGTTCGATTCGTTCGGCGCCGAGGAGGGCGAGGCGATGGACAGGTCGATCGGCGGCGTCACCGATGTGGTGATCGGACGCACCCTGTGGTCGGAATGGTCGGCCTACTGGCCGGAAAACCCCGAGGACGGGTTCGGCGACTTCATCAACCCGGTCCGCAAGCACGTCATCTCCAACACCCTCGACGCTGACCTCGGCTGGAACAGTGTGCTCGTCGAAGGCGATCCCGTCGAGTACGTGCG
>JBAWHL010000196.1:0-15527 GCA_049593815.1 Ilumatobacteraceae bacterium
GCGTCCGGCGCGCGCAGGTAGACGGGTTCGATCTCGCGTGGGTTGACCCAGTCCTCGCGCAGCGCACGGGCGTGGGCGAGCTGCACGAGCGGCGCCGCGGACGGATGTGCGTCGCCACCGAACTCGCAGCGGAACCCGTCGAGGATGTCCTCGCGATAGCGCAACGCTCCGTCACCGACGCACAGCACGTCCTGGCTCCTGGCGAGCAGGTCGGCGATCAGCTCCTCGACCGGTCCGACCGCCGGCTCGGCGACCTGTTGGACCCCGCCGGGCACCTGTCGGTACATCGCGTAGAACACCTCGCTCTTGCGGGCGTCGATCACCGGGACGATCACGCGATCGGTGTGCCGGTTGGGGAACGCGAGCAGATCGAGCGAGGTGATGCCGATCATCGGAATCCGCAGCGCCTGGGCGATCGCCTTGGCAGCAGCGAGACCGACCCGCATTCCCGTGAACAGTCCGGGGCCGACGTCGACCGCCACCACGCTGATCTCGTCGAGTTCGATGCCCGCCTGCGCGAGCATGAACTCGATCGCCGGCACGAGGGTCTCGACGTGTCGACGCCCCTTCGTCACCTCGAACAGGCCGATGACGCCCTCGTGGCCGCCCACGGCCACGCTCACCCGTTCGGTTGCGGTCTCGATGCCCAGGATCAGCATGCGTACTCCCGACACTGCTCGACGAGCTGGCTCCAACGCGCAGCCCACCGCGATCCAGTCGCGGAGATCTCGATCATGCGGACGCCATTGACGCCGTCGACCTCGAGGTCGTCCTCGTCGGAGTCGTCGAGTTCCGGTTCGAGATGCACGACGAGGTGGTCACCGAACAGCGAATCGACGACATCACCCCATTCGACGAGCACGATGCCCTGGTATTCGGCGAGCTCCTCGAGTGCGAGGTCGGCGATCTCGGCGGTCCGATCGAGGCGATACAGGTCGGCGTGATGCAGCGAGCGGACACCGTGTCGTTCGTGCGCGGCTCCGCCACTCGAGACCGACGGGATGTCGTAGCTGTGGACCAGCGTGAACGTCGGCGAGGTGATCGGTTCCTCGATCCCCAGCGATCGGCCGAATCCCTGAGCGAACGCGGTCTTGCCTGCCCCCATCTCGCCCGACAAGACGATCAGGTCGCCGGAACGACACAGGCCGGCGAGGGACGCGGCGATGCGATGGGTGTCCGCCAACGACTCGGCACGCAGTTCGATCATCTCAGTCGACCACCATCTCGTCGTCGATGTTACGGGGCCGGACGACGCGGCACGCGACCGCTGATACCACACACGATCTCGTACCCGATCGTGCCGAGGAGATCGGCCCAGTCCTCGGCACGGATCCGCTGCGGGCCCGCCGGGCCGTCCTGCTCGCCGATGAGGACCACCTCGTCGCCCACCGCGACCATGCCCTCGGCTGTGTCGGCTGTGTCGACTGGACCGCAGTCGACGAGGAGTTGGTCCATCGTGACGACACCGACGATCGGCCGTCGTCGCCCACCGATCAGCACCGCGCCGCCCGTGAGCGCGAGCCGACGGGGCACGCCGTCGGCGTATCCGATCGGGACGGTGGCCACCGTCGTGTCGGTCGCGAACGTGTGCCGCAGCCCGTAGGAGATCCGGCTTCCCGCAGCCACGTGCTTCACGAACGACACCCGCGCACGCAACGACAGCGCCGGGCGCAACCCTGCCATCAGGTCGTCGACGGCGGGGCCCGGTGAGATCCCGTACATCGCGATCCCTGCCCGCACGAACGAACGGCGCGCATCCGGGTGAGCGAGCCCCCCTGCGGAGTTCGCCGCGTGCACCAGCAGTCCACCGGTCGCGACGGCGCGGTCCAGCGCCGCCGACTCGAGCGCAGCGTCCAGGGTCGCCAGCTGGCTGGAGCTGTAGGGATCGGCCGGATCGTCAGCGACGGCGAGATGGGTGAAGACGCCGGCGAGGCGCAGTGTCGGAGCATGCGCGCTGATCTCGCTGACCAGACCGCCGACCGCATCGGATCGGACGCCGACGCGCTGCATGCCCGTGTCGATCTTGAGATGTACGGCGACGTCGGTGATGCCGGCGGCACGCGCCGCGCCCGCCACCGCCTCCACACCCGACGACGAGTACACCGTCGGTGTCAGTCGGTGCTCGACGATCGTCGAGGCCGCGTCGACGGGTTGCTCGCTGAGGATCAGGATCGGCACGTCGAAGCCGGCATCGCGCAATTCCACGCCCTCCTGGACGAGCGCGACACACAGGCCGTCCGCACCACCGTCGAGGGCGGCACGTGCGACGTCGACGACGCCGTGGCCGTAGCCGTTCGCCTTGACGACCGCCCAGAGCCCGCTGGGCGCGACCACCTCGCGGAGGCGCTCGACGTTCGAGCGGACCGCGTCGACATCGATCTCGGCCCACGCCCACCGTCCGGATGCCCGGTCCTGTGACAGATCGTGCCTGGCACGATTCGTCACATCGCGGTCGGGGTCGGTCACAGCGCCTCCAGCGTCGGCGGGATCAGATCGAGCAGATCACCGGCGAGGAAGCCTCGCGCCGGGCCGCGCCGGGCCGCGTCGCCGTGCACCCAGGCCGCGGCCGCAGCGGCACGCTCGGGCTCCATGCCCGCAGCGAGCAACGCTGCCAACATGCCCGCGAGGACGTCGCCGGAGCCGGCCGTGGCGAGGCGTTCGTCGCCCCGATCGACGACGTAGGTCGGCCCGCTCGGGCCGACGACCACGGTGGCTGGACCCTTCAACAAGACGGTGCAGTCGAGATCGGTGGCGAGCGAACGCGCCGCGGCGATCCGGTCGGCACCAGGCGGTGCCCCGGCCAGCACGGCGAACTCCCCGTCGTGGGGGGTCAACACGGTCGGACGTTCACGCGGGCGGACCAGCGGTCCCGCACCATCGGCGCTCCATGCCGCGGCGAAGAGGCCATCACCGTCGATCACCACCGGCACGATGGCCTCGGCGATCAGGCGACGAACCGAGGCGATCGTGTCCTCCTGACGGCCGAGGCCCGGGCCGACGACGAGCGCGGCGAACCGGTGCAGGTCGGCGAGGACGGTGACGTCGAAGTCCGCGGCGGGAATGGAACGTCCGATGATCTCGCTGCGGGCCCTGGCGTCGACGCCAGGGCTGGACAGCGCCACGAGACCAGCCCCCATGCGCGCCGCGGCCGCAGCACAGAGGTCGCCGGCACCGAGCATCCCAGCGCTGCCGGCGACCGCGCGGACCGCCCCCTGCCACTTGTGCGCATCCCGGGCTCTCGGTGTCCACCACGACGCGACGTCGCCACCGTCGACCAGGAAGCTCGTCGCACCCTCCACGTCGAGGCCGATGTCGGCGACGGTCACCTCGCCGCACAGCAGACGTCCCGCACCGAACACCAGCCCGGGCTTCAACGCCTGGAAGGTGACCGTGCGATCGGCGCGCAACACACCGCTGCCGGCCTCACCGGTGAGCGCGTCGACCCCGCTGGGGATGTCGACCGCGAGCACCATCGGCGAAGTGCCGGAACGGCCGGCCAACTGCGGACCCACCCAGTCACCGCGGAACCCGGTCCCGTACGCGGCATCGATGACGAGGTCGCTCGGCGGCAGGAGCGGCGGACGCATCGCCGCGTCGATGACGTGCGCCTGTACCCCGCGCTGGCGGAGATGAGCGGCGGCCGATCGACCGTCGGCACCGTTGTTCCCCTTGCCGGCGAGCACGACGACCACCCGGCCGTATGCGCCTCCCAGCATGTCGAGCGCAGCCCGTGCGGTCGCCCGGCCGGCGCGGTCGATGAGCACGTCCACCGGTTCCGGCGCGGCAGCGTCGATCGCCGCCATCTCCTCGGGTGTCACGATCGGAATCACTGCAGCGCAGCGTAACGAGCACCACGGGACCCCTCGGGTCGACGATGGTCGGCAGCGGACGACCTGGACCACGCGACCGACGTGACGAACGTGGCGGACGTGATCTCCAACCGAGCCTCCTGGAGGTTCGGCCTCGTCGTCGGCCGGAGTGCGTCAGGCGCCGAGCAGTGACTCCTTCAGTTCGCGCTTGACGAACTTGCCGTTCGCGTTGCGCGGCAGCGACTCGTTGAGGAACCAGACGCGCTCGGGGATCTTGAACTTGGCGAGATTCTCACCGAGTCGCGCGCGCAGTTCGTCCTCGCTCAACGACGCACCGGGCGACAGCACGATGGCGGCGCCGACGATCTCACCCAAGCGGTCGTCGGGGACACCGAACACTGCGGCTTCGGCCACCCCGTCGAGTTCGTAGATCGCCGCCTCGACCTCGGAGCAGTAGACGTTCTCGCCACCGCGCAGAACCATGTCCTTGATGCGGTCGACGATGAACACGAATCCGTCGTCGTCGATGTACGCCACGTCGCCGGTGTGGAACCAGCCGTCGCGGATCGCGTCGGCGGTCGCTTCGGGACGGTTGAGGTAGCCCTTGATCACGACGGCCCCGCGCACGCAGAGTTCGCCGCGCTCACCCTTGGGCACCTCGTTGTCGTTCTCGTCGACGAGCTTCGCTTCGAGGGTCGGCACGACGCGTCCACACGACGACGGCTTGGCCACGTAGAGACCACCCGAGTTGGCCGTGACGATGCCACAGGTCTCCGTCAGGCCGTAGCCGGTGCTCGGGGCCCCACCGGCGAGCGACTTGTCGATCTTGTCGACCAGGTCGGGCTGCAGTGGCGCACCGCCACCACCCATCCCGGCGAGCGTCGAGGTGTCGCGGGTCTCCCAGTCCGGGTGCATCAGCATCTCGCGCGACATCGTGGGCACACCCGAGAAGTTGGTGACGCCTTCACGCTCGATCAGTTCGAGTGCGCGTGCGGCGTCCCACTTGTAGGTGAACACGATGCGCGAACCCGAGATCGTCGCCGGATGCAACAGACAGTTGTTCGCGGTGACGTGGAACAGCGGCGTCGGCGCCATGAACACGTTCTGCCTGGGCTGGCCGTCGGCGGCGACCGCCGGTGCGGCGGGTGGGTTGCCGGCCTTGACACCGGCGAGCGTCGCCACGTTCGTCATGAAGACGAGGTTGATCAGGTTGTGCACCGATCCACGGTGGGTCAACTGCGCCCCCTTGGGGGCACCGGTCGTCCCGGACGTGTAGAAGATGCACGCGTCGTCGTCGGGGTCGATTTCGACGGCGGGCAGATCGTCGGGCGCGGCAGCCGGGTCGATCACGTCGGTCCAGCGGGCCGCACCCTCGGGCAGGTCGCCGTCGTAGCGGACCGTGATCAGGTCGAGCGGTGCCTCCGCACGCAGCCGATCGAGGGCCGGGATCACACGCTCGACGCGCTCGCCATCAGCGATCAACACCTTCGGCTTGGAGTCCGACAGCCCGTACTCCATCTCCTCGGTGGTCCACCAGGCGTTCATCCCGACCACGGCCGCGCCGATCGAGATCGTCGCCCAGTAGCCGATCACCCATTCGGGGTAGTTGCGCATCGCGATCGCGACGCGATCACCGGGAGCGACCCCGTGCACGTCGACGAGGCGCGCCGCGAGTGCACGGATCAGTGCGTCGGTCTCACCGTAGGTGAGGCGCTCGTCCTCGTACACGATGTAGTCCTTGTCGGCGTATCCCCTGGCCATCTCCCAGACGCTGCGCATCGTGGGCAGGGTCGCCTCGAAGACCTTCATGGGCGCGCCGCGCACATCGATCACCGTCGTGCCGAACTGCGCTCCCGGAGCGGTCAGTTCATCCCATGCTTCTTGAAACTCCTCGAACATGGCAGGCATGCTCGCAGCGTCGGACCCCACAATCCGAATCGGAGGATGCCCCCCGGGTTCAGTCGGCCACGACGTAGGCCGCGGCCATCAGGTCGCTGTGGGTCAACGACAGATGCCAGGCCCGCACGCCCGCCGCCGACGCGAGATCGGCAGCACGCCCGGTGATGGCCAACGACGGCTGCCCCGACGGCGCCCGCTCGACCCACACCTCGTGGAAGCCGAACGCGCCGAGGCCGACACCGAGCGCCTTCATGACCGCCTCCCGAGCCGCGAAACGCGCCGCGAGCGACGGCACCGGGTCGGCCTTCGGCGCGACGTATGCCAACTCGACCTCGGTGAACAGGCGTGTCCGCATCGTCGGGGTCCGTTCGAGCGAGCGGCGAAACCGCTCGATGTCGACGAGGTCGACGCCCACACCGATCATGTGCGTCAGCGGCGCCAGAGGTCGGCGGTGTCGGAGATCGGACCGATCAGCAGATCCTTGACCGGCAACTCCCCGAGCAGCGACTCGTCGAAGCTTCCTTCGGTCTCCGTCACCCAATCGACGAGGCGGTCGTAGCGGCGGTCGTACCCCTGGAGCACGGCGCGCATCGTCTCCGCCGGCAGTCGATCGTGGAACGCGAGATGGACCAGGGTGAGACCGGTCGTCTCGCCCCCTTTCACCTCGGGAACGAACGCGACGGTCCGCCCGTCGCTGCGGCCGACCCCGATGAGCACCTCGCGCTCGGAAGCCACCCGGTGTTTGGTGCCACGCAGCTCGGCGTTGCGGTCGACACGGCTGGGGAGGTCACGGGAGATGCCGCCTCGGTCGATGATCGAGATCGCGTCGCCTTCGATGCGGTAGCGGGTGAACCCGCGAACCTCGGCAACCGCCGGGTCGAGGTCGGCGAGCACCTTGAGCGTGCGGTACGACAACACGTCGCGTCCCGCACCCGCGGCCAGTACCGCTTGCACCAGCGGCCGGTCGATGATCCCCTCGTCGCTGCGGGAGATGCCCACCGTGACGGTCTTGGCCTGGTGCTTGATCGTGTCGATCGGGCGCGTCAGCTCCTCGATCGCCCGTGTGAGTGCTGCGACGAGGTCGTCGATGAGGGCGATCGGTGTGCCGACCTTGCCGGAGGCGAGCTGGTACTGCTCGATCGGCCGGTCCGACAAGATGTCGCGCAGCAACCCGTGCAGCCGCGCCGCGGTCGACGCCTCGAGTTGCCCGTCGTAGGAACCGGATCGCAGTCCGTCGTGGAATCGCTCGGCCGGTCGACGCAGGTCGCGTCCCAGTCGCTCGACGACCTCGTCGCCGGTGAGTTCGGCACCGACGAGCTGCTCGATGAGCTCGCGGGCTTCGCGGAGCGGATGGGCCGAGGCATCGATCGCCAGCGCTGCTTCGTACCCGAAGAGGTGACCGACCATCGCGGACAGGACGAAGCCGAGGGCGGGGTCGACCACGGGGACGCTGATCGTCGCGGCAGCCTGGAACCGGGTCTCGCCGTCGCTGGCCACGACGACGGGGGTGGCCTTGTGCGCCGTGAAGATCGCCACTTCCTTGGCGACGTCGTCGGCGGTCGACCCGACGAGCCCCGCCGCGCAGACGAGAATCAGCGGTTCCGACGACAGGTCGATGTGCTTCTTGTCCTCCGTCGAGTCGCAGGCCATCGACTTGTAGCAGAGCTCGCTCAGCTTGATGCGCACCTCTTCGGCAGCGACCTTGTTGGGACCGTTGCCGACGACGGCCCAGTAGCGCTTCGGCGGAGCGAGGCGTGCCGCGTCAGCGACGGCCGCGCGCCGTTCGAGCACTTCGCGCATCGCCGCGGGCAGTTCGCGGATCGAGGCGAGCAGCTCGGAGCGGCGGCGAGCGCTGCCGAGTCCCGTGGCTTCGGCGATGGCGCACGACAGCAGGGCGCCCGCCGCGACCTGGGCGTAGAAGGCCTTGGTCGACGCGACACTCATCTCCACGTCGCGGCCGTCGGAGGTGTACAGCACCCCGTCGGCCTTGTCGGTCAGGTCGCTGTTGCGTCGGTTGACGATGCCGATCACGGCGGCGCCGCGCGCTCGCAGCAGGTCGACGGTGCGGTTGGTGTCGGTCGTGGTGCCCGACTGACTGACCGCGATCGCGAGGGTGTCGCTCATGTCGAGACGCATGCCGAACCCGGAGAGTTCCGTCGCCGTGATGGCATCGACGTCGAGGGTGGCGTCGGTCAGTTCGTCGAGGATCGCAGCCATGCTCTGGCCGGCGACGGCGGCGGTTCCCTGCCCGATCACCCGGACGCGCGTGATCGTGCCCGCCGCCAATCGTTCGGCGATCGACGACGGCAGCGCTCGCTCGCCGACTGCGGCCGACAGCTGGCCGTCTCGCTCGACGATCTTGCCACGCAGTGTCTTGGCGAAGCTCTGCGGCGCCTCGGTGATCTCCTTCAGGAGGAAGTGCGGTGCATCGCCACGGTTGATGTCGCGCGTGGTCACCTCCGCAACGGCGACATCGGCGTCGGTGACGGGGAGGACGCCGCCGTCGTAGCCGAGACGCGTGATGCCGCCCAGCTCGCCGGCGAGTTCACCGTCGAGCACCACGATCTCGCCGCCATGCTCACCGTCCATGCGCACGTACCGAGCGGTCTCCTCGACGACGCCGTAGGGCTCACTGGCGACGATGAAACAGTCGTCGGCCAAGCCGACATACAGCCCCTGCCCGCTGCCGCGCAGCGCGAGGAACAACGTCGATGGGGCGTCGGCACTGGCGACGCCGATGGCCACCGAGCCCTCGAACTCCGTGACGGTTCGACGGAAGGCCTCGGTGAGCGTGCTCGTCTCGGCGTGTCGTGCAACGAGGGTCGGGATCACCTTGGCATCGGTCGTGATCGTCGGAGCGATGCGCAGGCCGTGCGCAGCGCGAAGATCGGCGTGGTTGTCGACGTCACCGTTCAGTGCGGCGACCACGTAGGTGGGCTGTGTGCCGCCGGGCTGTTCGAGTTCGACCGAGTTGAGCGGGTGCGTGTTCGGCTCGGAGATGATGCCGACGCTGGCCCATCGGGTGTGGCCCAGGATCGCGACCCGAGCGTTCGGTGACTGCACGGCGCGGCGGAGGAGGTCGTCGCTGGTCAACGCGGCGCGGAGCGCTGCGGTGTTGTCGCCGAGCTCTCCGATCTCCGCAGCTGCCTTGTAGACGAACGACAGGCACTCGCCGACGGCCATGACCGCACCCGACTCGAACAGCGGGTCCACACCACGCTCTTCGAGCACCTGTCCGATCGCGTCGGCCTCGAGATCGTGTCCCCACACGAGCACGTGCAGGCCCGCCGAGTCGCGACCGCGCACCTCGAGCCGGTCGATGGCGGAGAACGCCTGCTGAACAGCGAGGTAGGCCCCTCGAGCGGAGGTCGTTGCATCGCGACCAGCGAGGGCCTCGACGTCGCGGGCGGTGCGGAGCCGATCGTGGCGGATCGCCCAGAGCGCATCCTTCAGGTCGATGAGCCGGGCGTTCGCCTCCTCCAGCGCCACCGCGTCGAGCCCTGCAGTGTCGTCGTCGAGCAGTGTTTCGACGTCGGCGGCGATCGCGTCGAGCTGATCGAGGCGTCCGGAGAGCGCCGCGACGAGGTCGACCTGCCCCGCGAGGGCAAGCACCCCGGGCAGTCCTTCGAGCTGCGCGCCGACCGCTCCGACGGCAGCGGTGATCGCCGCGAGATCGGTCGGATCCGTCCGCGGGGCGGCGAGCGCCTGATCGAGCCCTTCGACGAGTTCGGCCGGCAGCGGCGTCGCCCGTGTGGGTGGCCGACTGACGATCGCGATGATGCCGCACATGGCGATTCAGGCTACCGACCGGCGACATCGCCGGTCGGTCAGCGATCAGCTGGTGGCGAGCTGTCGTGCTGCCGCGGCGAGCGAGTCGGCTGCGGCGCGTGCGGTCTCGTGGGTCGGCGCCTCGACCATCACGCGCACCAGTGGCTCGGTGCCACTCGCGCGCACGAGGACCCGACCGGTCTCACCGAGGTCGGCCTCGACCGCCGCGATCTCCGCCGAGAGACGTTCGGCGACATCGGGCATCCGTTCGGACACGCGCACGTTGACGAGCACCTGCGGGAGCGAACTCATTGCATCTGCGGCCACCGCGGCGAGAGGACGACCCGAACGCTTGACCGCGTCGAGCAGCGCCACCGCCGTCAAGATGCCATCGCCCGTGGTGGCGTGGTCAGCGAAGATGACATGACCTGACTGTTCACCACCGAGCGAGTGACCACCTGCGGCGAGCGCTTCGAGCACGTAGCGATCACCGACAGCGGTCTCGACGACGTGCAGCCCAGCGGCACGCATCGCCAGACGGAAGCCGAGGTTGGTCATCACGGTCACCACCACGGTGTCGTTGCGGAGTTCACCGCGAGCGTGGAGGTCGGTCGCGGTGATGGCGAGGATGTGGTCACCGTCGACCACGGTGCCCGTGTGATCGACCGCGATGAGCCGATCCGCATCGCCGTCGAGCGCGACGCCGACGTCCGCTCCGTGTTCCAGCACCGCTGCAGCGACGAACGAGGGAACGGTCGCACCGCATCCGTCGTTGATGTTGCGACCATCGGGCTCGGCAGCCACCACGACCACCTCGGCGCCTGCGGCGCGCAACACGGCCGGTCCGATGTCGTGAGCGGCACCGTTGGCCGCGTCGAGCACGATCCGCATCCCGTCGAGCCGACGACCCTCGAGGATCCCGAGCACATGGGCGACGTACCCATCGGTCACTCCCGTCGTGGTGACGGCACCCGCGTCGGAGGCGGGTTCGTCGGGCGGCGCAGGCGCTGCGGCCAGACGATCGAGTTCTGCCTCGATTCGGCGCTCGACGTCGTCGCTGAGCTTCACTCCCCCACGGGCGAACAGCTTGATGCCGTTGTCACCGAACGGATTGTGGGACGCCGACACGACTGCGCCGAGCGCTCCACGGCGTTGCGCCTCGAAGGCGACGACCGGCGTGGGCACGACGCCGAGGCGGACGACGCGAGCCCCGGTCGCGGCGAAGCCGGCGCACAGGGCGTCGATGAACGCCGGCGTGGACTCACGGGTGTCGCCACCGACCACGATCGTCGACGGTCCGTCCGAATGATCAGCAGCGTCCGCGAGCACCGCCGCCGCGGCGCGGCCGAGCCGTTCCGCGAACTCGAGCGTCAACTCGGTGTGGGCAGCGCCCCGAACACCGTCGGTGCCGAAACGCATGGAACCAGCGCGATCAGCGCTTGGTGAACTGCGGTGCCTTGCGGGCCTTCTTGAGGCCGTACTTCTTGCTCTCCTTCTTACGCGAGTCACGCGTGAGGAGGCCGGCCTTCTTCAGGGCCGCACGGCTCTCGGGGTCGAGCTCGACCAGGGAGCGAGCGATGGCGAGACGCAGCGCGCCTGCCTGCCCGCTGACGCCACCGCCGTGGATCGACGCGGTGATGTCGTAGTTCTCACGGGTGTCGGTGACGGTGAGCGCCTCGGAGACGACCATCTGCGACACGGCCGTCGGGAAGTACGCGTCGAGCGACTTGCCGTTGATGACGAACTGGCCTGAGCCAGGACGAACCTGGGCGCGAGCGACGGCTTCCTTGCGGCGGCCGGTGGTCTGAGTGAGCGGTGCGGTTCCCATGATGCGAATCTCTCTGTGTCTCTTCAGCCGAAGTGTGTTCAGCGGGCCTTGGCGGCCGGAATCTCGAGCTTGGTGGGGGTCTGTGCGGAGTGCGGGTGGTTCGGACCGGCGTACACCTGCAGCTTCAGGATCTGCTGGCGACCGAGCGGGCCCTTGGGGAGCATGCCGCGGACCGACTTGCGCAGGGCGTCTTCGGGCTTGCGAGCGTGCAGGTGAGCGTACGACTCGGACTTGATGCCGCCCGGGTACCCGCTGTGGCGGTAGACCATCGTGCGGTCGGCCTTGCCGGCGGTCATGACGATCTTGTCCGCGTTGACGATGATGACGTGGTCACCGGTGTCGATGTGCGGCGCGAAGGTCGGCTTGTGCTTGCCGCGCAGGATGCGAGCGACCTCGGTGCAGAGTCGACCGAGCACGAGGCCCTCGGCGTCGACGACGTGCCATTCACGCTGGATCTCACTGGCTTTCGGTGTGTACGTAGGCATGCCGCAATCTCTGGTCAATCTGTGAAGTCGTGGGAAGAACTTGAAATGGGCGTCACACGAACGTCGCCCGGATCCCCCAATGGGGAACCGTGAAATGATACGGGTACAGACGGCATCAGCCAACCCTCGCGGCGCGAACCTGCCTCCAGCGCTCGCGTGCGGGCCCCGAGTAGTGTTGCCAGCGATCATGACGACAGCACAGGCCGAGGCGCCGCGAATCGACGCCAACGACCAATCTCTCAAGGTCCCGGCACGTTGTGCCGATGTTCGGACATGAAGTCCGCCGAGTCGAGGCCGGACGTTCCACGTCCCGGGAGCACCTCCTCGAACGCGTCGAACGAGCCGTCGCTCGACGGCCTGGCCGACCCGGTCCTCGCCGTCTCCACCGACGGTGTGCTGCGCTACGCCAACGACACCGCCGCGGAGACCCTCGGGTGGGACGCCGCCGAACTCCTCGACACCTCGGTGCTCGAACTGGTCCACCCCGACGACCTGAACCTCGCCTTGGCGGCGATGCAGACCATCGTCACCAAGCCCGTTGGTGACCTGATCACGCTGAGGGCACGAACCGGGCACGGCACGTGGCGGTACTTGGAGTTGCGCGGCACCCATCGCCCTGCCGAGTCCGACGACCCGCTCGCCGGGCTGATCGTGCTCGTCGCTCGAGACGTGACCGAGCGCCATCGGCTGTCGTTCGATCAGGGTGACGTCGACGTGCTCCGAGCGGTCATGGCGAACATGAACGGCATGGTGATGCTCGCGGACGGTCAGGGGCTCGTCCGGTCGATCAACGGTGCGGTCACCCGGCTGCTCGGCCACGACCCCGAACTGGTCCGCGGTCAGTCGATCGTCGACTACCTGCATCCCGACGACCGGGATCAGATCCTGGACGCCGCCGAACGGCTCGCCCCGGAGGAGTCGGTGACGCTCGACGCCCGGTTCCTCACCGTCGACGGTGACTCGATCGTGTGCGAGTTCACGATCAAGAACCTGCTCGACGACCCGGTGGTCTCGAGTTATGTGATCAGCGCGCAGGTCGCCGCCGCGCTCACCGACGCCCGCAATCGGGTCGAATTCCTCGCCGAACACGACAGCCGAACCGGCCTGCTCAACCGCGACGGGTTCATGCGCAGCGCGACGGGGCTGATGGCGTCCGGCGGCGGTCTCGGCATCTTGATCGTCGACATCGTGCACTTCCGCTCGGTCAACGAGCTGTACGGCGAGCCCGTCGGCGACTCCGTACTCGCCGCGGTCGCGAACCGGATCGACCAGATCCGCTGGCCGGATCTCGTCACGGCCCGCTTCGGCGGCGACGAGTTCGTGCTCGCCATTCGTGCATCGAGTCTCGGGGCGGTCGAGATGCTGCGCGAGCGAGTCCGGCGTGAGGTCGCCCGACCGATCGACGTCGACGGACAGGAAGTCAACTTCGACATTCGCACCGCGCTCGCTCACGATGCACAGCCCGAGGTGCTCGACGCGCTGCTGGTCAGCGCCAGCAACGAGCTGATGTCGGCCAAGCGGTTCACCGATCCCGACACGGTCGGCATCTCCGTCGACGCGATCAACGAGCGCCGACGGCAGCTCGAGCACCTGCGTGCGGCGTTGACCGACGGACAGATCCAACCGTTCTTCCAACCGATCTGCGCTGCCGACGGGACCATCACCGCCGTCGAAGCGTTGGTGCGGTGGGTGCATCCGTTGCGCGGAGTGCTCGGCGTCGGGGAGATCCTCCCGCTCGCGCAGATGGCAGGGCTCGCCGAAGCGGTCGACGATCGGGTGCTCGATCGGGCGCTCGCGTTCGCGGTGCGCCTGGTCGAGGCCGGCCATCCGGAGATCGAGGTCCACGTCAACATCGACCCGAAGGTGATCTCGCGGCCGGCATTCGGGGCGTCGTTCCTCGATCGATGTCGCCGCAGCGGGGCCGCTCCCGGCCAGCTCGTCGTCGAAATCACCGAGACCGACCTGTTGTCGCCCGGCGCGGCGTCGTTGGCGAACATGCAGAAGCTGCGCCGAGCGGGCATCCACGTGTCGATCGACGACTTCGGAACCGGGTATTCCAGCCTGGCGCACCTGCTCGAGCTGCCGGTCGACGGCGTGAAGATCGACCGACGATTCGTCGCCGGCATCGACGTCGACCCTGCCGCGACGAACCTCACGACGGCGATCGTCGGTCTGAGTCAGAGTCTGCGACTCACCTGCGTGGCCGAAGGCGTCGAGCAGCCGTACCAGCGCGATCGACTCACGGCGCTCGGCTGCGAGGCCTTCCAGGGATGGTTGTTCTCGGCCGCCGTGTCCGGCGACGAGATCATCGATCTGCTGCCGCGCATCGACGTGGCCACCGCACCGATCACCGCCGACGCCACCTGATCACGCCAGGGTCAGGCGTCCCAGCGTCGGCCGGTGTAGTCGACGGACCACAGCACCAGGCCCGTGGGTGGCGCCACCTGGCCAGCGGCATTGCGGTCGAGCGCGGCGATGGTGGCCGCCATGGTGTCGGCGTCTCGACGGCCGAGGCCGACATCGACGAGCGTGCCGACGATGCTGCGCACCATCTGATGGCAGAACGACGTCGCAGTGATCTCGAACCGCAGGAGGCGACCATCCCAGCGCTCGGTCTCCGCAATGGTCCAGCAGGCGACCTGGAGGCGCCGCACGAGCGACGGGGCGTCCCTCCCCTCGGCCGGCTTCGGTCTGCGGCAGAACGAGCCGAAGTCGTGCTCGCCGAGCAACGCCGTGGCTGCGGTGTTCATGGTCGCGAGGTCCAGCGGCTGCGGCACGTGCCAGGACGTGCGAGCCAGCATCGGGTTCGGCGCCGGATCGTTCCAGACGTCGTAGTGGTAGGTGCGGCCCGTCGCGGAGAACCGTGCGGAGAAGCCGGGCGCCGCCCACGACACGTCGCGCATGGCGATGTCGGGAGCACAGAGCGCGTTGACGCTGCGCTGCAGCCGCCACAGATCCGTGTCGGCGGGAAGTTCCCCGGAGATGACCTGGCCCCAACCGTGCACACCGGCATCGGTGCGACCGGCACCGGTCAGTTCGACCGGCGTGCGGACGATGGTTTCGACGGCCCGGCGGAGTTCACCCATCACCGTGCGCACACCGTCGCTCTCCGCGAACCCGCGGAAGTCGGTGCCGTCGTAGGCGATGGTCAGACGAACGAGTCGCGTGTCAGACACGCGAGATCACTCAGACGAGTTCGATGCGCGCCATCTGGGCGTTGTCACCGTGGCGACCGCCCATCTTCAAGATGCGCGTGTACCCGCCGTTGCGCTCGGCGTAGCGCGGCGCCACTTCGTGCACCAGCTTGTAGGTCATCTCCTGGTCGCCGAGGAATGCCTGGATCTGACGGATCCGGTGGACCTGCATCGGTCCCTCTTCCTGAGCCTTCTTGGCCTTGGTGATGAGCTTCTCGGCGATCGGGCGAAGGTGCTTGGCCTTCGCCTCGGACGTCGTGATGGCCTCGGCGGCGAACAGCGACGCGGCGAGGTTGGCCATCATGAGGCGCTGGTGGGCAGCAGAGCTGCCGAATCGGCGGGAGCGGCGTGGAGTTGGCATGGGTCAGTCGTCTTTCGTTACGTGCCGTGCGGTCAGCCGCGCAGCGTGAGGCCGCGCTCGTCGAGCTTGGCCTTGACTTCGTCGAGGCTCTTCTGGCCGAAGTTGGTGATGTTCAACAGGTCGTCTTCGGTCTTGGTCAGCAGCTCGCCGACGGTGTTGACCTGGGCCCGCTTGAGGCAGTTG
>JBAWHL010000197.1:0-1666 GCA_049593815.1 Ilumatobacteraceae bacterium
GATCGGTGGGGCTCGGCTCCCCACGCCACGACAGCATCAGCTGGATCGCCCGATGCGCGACCTGGCCCTTGGCGGTCGCCGGTTTCCACTCGAAGTCGTCGGGGATGAGGTGGAACTCTTCGCAGTCGAGCGCCGTCGCCAGGCGATGCTTGCTGACGAAGACCTGCTCGTTGGGTCGAAGCCGCTCGCCGAAGTCGTCGAGAGCAGACCGCATCTCCGTGCGGATCTCGGCCACGAGGTCGGGATCGAAGACGAGCGGCTCGCCGGAGCGGCGAAGTGCGTCGAGGGTTCGTACCTGGACCGGCGTGAGCATCGGTCCCGCGGCTGTGTCACTCACCAATGTGACTGTACCGGTCGACCAACTCGCGCCCGTCAGACGCCTGAATCGGCAGTGGCGAGCGGCGCCGTGTTCGTCTTGAATCCGGCGCGAGGCATCTCACCCCATCCGGACGCACCGGGAAACAGTGATCGGATCCGCCACACGAGTGTGAGTTGGCGGTACCCCCAGTTCAACGCGACCGCCCACCCGAACAGTCGCAGGAGGTCGGCGGGGCGCGTGAACGTCTGCAGATACTTGCTCATCATCGCCACGCTGAGCATCGTCATCGCCATGCCGATCAGCTGCGTGGTGAGGAACACGGCCAACGCCGCAGTCGGATCGATCCATCCGACGTAGAGCAGGGCCGCCATCATGAACCAGCCGATCGCCTCGAGGATTGGGCCGACCCACTCGAACACGTAGAGCGAACCGACGCCGACCGTGCCGACGGGCCCATATCGCTTGCGGCCGAACATCGACCCGTGGTCGTTCATGATCATCTTGAGGCCCCGATGCCACCGGATCCGCTGGCGGCGCAGCACCTCGTGCTTGGGCGGGAATTCGGTCCAGCACAACGACTCGGGGACCTGCACGACCCGATACTCCTCGCCGGCATCGGCGAGGTAGCGCTGCACCCGCAGACACATGTCCATGTCCTCGCCGAGGTGGCCGTGGCGGTAGCCGCCTGCACCGATCACCGCGTCGCGCCGGAACAGTCCGAACCCGCCTGACACGATCGGCATCGCCCGGATCCGCGCCAGTCCGGGCCGTGCGACGAGGAACGCCGTGAGGTACTCGATCAGCTGGCAGCCGACCCAGTAGTTGCGAGGCGTGCGACGCTCCAGGATGTCGGGTCCGTCGATCACGATGTCGTTCGCCGGCATCAGCGTGCCGCCGACTGCCGCGATCGTGTCCGGTGACGCGACCACCTCCACCATGCAGCGCGCGATCGTGTCGCGCTCCATGAACTCGTCGGCGTCCATCACCACCACCCACGGGTAGCTGGCGATGTTGATCCCGACGTTCGAGTTGTCGGCTTTGGCCCCCGATGGTGCCTTGTCGACCACGACGATCCGCGGTTCGCGCCGCGACCGGTAGATCACGTGGACCTGCTCGGTCGGGATCGGACCCTGACGAGGGTCGGTGTCGTAGGGCTCCATGTCGAAGTGATCGATGAGCACCTGCAGCGTGGCGTCCTTCGAACCGTCGTTGACGACGATCACCTCGATGTGCGGATACTCCTGTGCCAGGGCACTCACCGTGGTGTGGGTGATGACGTTCTCCTCGTTGTAGGCCGGCATGATCACCGACACGCCCGGCATCGACGCGGTCGTGGCGATCTTGGCA
>JBAWHL010000198.1:0-18491 GCA_049593815.1 Ilumatobacteraceae bacterium
CAACGGTGGCTCAGAATTTCGGGCTGGTCGGAGTGCCGGAGCGGGCCGGGCGGGTCGGGCGGAGCGGGTCGGGCGGAGCGGGTCGGGCGGGTCGGGCGGAGCGGGCCGTCAGGGTGACGGGGTGTCGGGGCGGCCGAGGCGGGCGAAGGCTGGTGGACGCTTCTCGACGAAGGAACGCACACCCTCTTCGAAGTCGGGTCGGCCGAAGCTCTCGACCATCAGCCGCTGCGAGTCGAGTTCGGCGGCGCCGAGCCCACGGTGGAGCTGCTCGTACACCTGGCGCTTCATGACCGCCATCGATGCGGGCGAACACGCCGCGGCGAGCTGCTCGATGTAGCGACGGCAGAACGGAAGGAGATCGTCGGCGTCCACCATGTGGTTGACGAGACCGATCGCCGCTGCTTCCTCGCCGCGCACCCGACGCGACGAGAGCAGGAGATCCATTGCAACCGCAGGACCCACGAGTCGAGGCAGCAACCAGCTCAGACCCCACTCGGCGATCAGTCCACGCTGGGCGAACGCCGTCAGGAACAGCGCGTCCGGCGATGCCACTCGGAGGTCGCAGCACAACGTGAACGGGTACGCCATGCCGGCGACAGCGCCGTTGACAGCCGCGATCACGGGCTTGTCGAGGGTCATGACGAAGGGGAACCGCCCCGCGAAGTCGTCGGTCTCGGACCCACGGCTCCTGGCTGCGTCGCCAGCCGACGACCCGGCTCCGGACGTCTGGCCGTCAGCACCCGAGATCGAGCTCAGCACCTTCATGTCGGCACCTGCGCAGAACGCTCGGCCGGCGCCGGTGACCACGATGCCCACCACAGCGGGGTCGTCGTTCGCGCGCCGAAGCGCGTCTTCGACCTCTCGGCCCATCGTGTCGGTCCACGCGTTCATGCTGTCGGGACGATTCAGGGTGATCGTCGCCACGGGATCGTCGACGTCGTAGAGGATCTGGTCGTACATCGGAACTCCTTGGTCGGGGTCCCCGAATCCTCGCGGCAGCGGTGACCGTGGCCACAGTCGGAGGATGCCGGCCGCGCATCGTCAGATGGTGAGGCCGTGACCGTGACGGAACAGCGGATCCTCGGTGTCGAAGGCGACGTCGGTTCGACTGGCGACGACCGCGGCCATCGACCGGGGCAGATCGACGGGGAGCCGGCCCTCCGGCGGCACGCGTCCGCACAGTGCGTTCAGGAGGTCCTCGTCGCTGCACCCGTAGTCGACGACGACCGCCGCGGCCGCCTCGACGATGTCGGCGAGCACCGCCGGGCGCTCGAGGAAGACGTCGACCACCGTCGGGCCTGCGTGCAGCGTCGCCAGGATCGCGGCGAGGTCGGCGTCGGCGAACTCGAGTGAGCCGGAGTGGAACCGCCGCTCGAACCGACCGGGACGCGGTTCGTACGGTGCTGCAATCCTGATGACCGACACATCGGCCTCCGCCTGCGACGCCACGACGGTTCCGTAGCGAGCCGCGACGTCCACGTCGATGCCCTCGACGTGGAGACGACATCCCTCGACGATCGGCAGTGTCGGTCTGCCACCGGTCTCGAGGCTGGCGCTGGTGCTGTTGTTGGTGAGCACGGTGACCGATCGCGACTGCGCTCGGTGCCCCTCGGTGCGGAATTCATCGGTTCCGGCGGTGGTGGCCGCTCGCTCGACGTCGACGTCACGCTGCTCGAACAGGCCCAGGGCGAACTTCTCGTGAAGCAGGCGCCGCACGGAGACGTCGATGCGTTCCTCGGTCACCGCGCCCGACCGGACGAGTTCGACGATCAGGTCGGGGCAGTGCTCCCCACCGAACTGGTCGACGCCTGCATCGAGCGCCCGCAACGCTCGCTCCGACGGGGTCGCGTCCTCCATCCCCCATGCCCGAGCGGCCAGCACCTGCCCCATCACCTGCGCGTCGTTGAGCAGTCCCCAGTCGGTGCACACGATCCCGTCGAAGCCGAGTTCCTCACGCAGGAGACGCCCGATCAGATCGCGGTTGAAACCGCATGCGATCTCCTCGACCCCAGCGTCGATCGGCATGCCGTACGAGGGCATGACCTGGGTCGCTCCCGCAGCCAGCGCAGCCCGGAAGGGTCCGAGGTGGTACTCGAAGTTCCCACCGGGATAGATCTGCTCGCGACCGGACGGGAAGTGAGAGTCCTCCCCGTCCTTCAGCGGCGCGCCACCGGGGAAGTGCTTGATCATCGTCGAGACGCTCTGCGGCCCGACGGCGTCGCCACGAAAGCCGCGGATGTAGGCGGCGCCGAGCCGGGCGACCACTGCAGCATCCTCGCCGAACGTGGTGATGATGCGCGCCCATCGCGGTTCGGTCGTCACGTCGAGCTGCGGATGCAACGCAACTCTGATGCCGATGGAGAGGTACTCCTGCCGACAGATGTCGGTGAACCGCTCGACGAGTTCCTCATCGCCGATCGCGGCGAGCCCCAGTGCTTCGGGCCACTGCGAGAACGCTGACGTCGCGGCGCCCGTGCCGACGTTGCGCGTGAAGGCATTCCGCGGATCGGTGGACACCGTGATCGGAATCTGGAGCCTCGTCCGGCGTGTGAGGGCCTGCAGTCGGTTGTGCCACTGCGCCATCTCCGTGATCGTCGCCGCCCCGAGGAGGTTGAAGTGCGTCATCTGCCGATCGACCACCATGTCTTCGGGTGACGGCAGCCCCATCTGCTCGAATGCTCCCGTCAGCGTGCCGTCGGGGCCGATCAGCACCATCGTGTGGAACATCTGGCCGACCTTCTCCTCGAGGGTCATCTGCGAGAGCAGGTCCTGGACTCGCTCCTCGATCGGCGCGGTCGCATCCAGTGTCGGCATGGGCCATGTTCGCAGCCACCCTCTCCCCCGGTGCAAGCGGGCGATGACCGCGCGGCCATGCCATGATCGGGCCGAGTCCGCGTCAGCGGACGACGAACGACACGAGAAGTGAGGACCCCATGGCGACGCAACCGAATGTCGTGCTCATCAACTGCGACGACCTCGGCTACGGCGACCTCGGTTGCTACGGCTCGACCCGCAATGCGACACCGGCGCTCGATCAGCTCGCCGCCGACGGTGTGCGCTTCGACTCGTTCTACACCGCGTCGCCGGTCTGTTCACCGGCGCGTGGGGCGCTGCTGACCGGCTGCTACCCGCCGCGCATCGGGTTCGGTTCGTTCAACGGGCTGCACGTCCTGTTCCCCGGCATGGCCGTCGGCCTCGCCCAATCGGAGACGACGCTCGCGGGCATGCTCTCCGATGCGGGCTACGCGACCCAGGCCATCGGCAAGTGGCACTGCGGCGATCAGCCTGCCTTTCAACCGATGCAGCACGGATTCGACCACTGGTTCGGTCTGCCGTACAGCAACGACATGGGCCGGCAGGCCGGACGGCCCGAACGCATGCCCGAGATGCCTCCCCTGCCGTTGATCCGCGACGGCGAGGTGGTCGAACAGCAGCCCGACCAGGCATCGCTGACCGAGCGCTATCTCGACCACGCCGTCGAGTTCGTCCGCGACAACGCCGACCGTCCGTTCTTCCTCTATCTCGCCCACATGTATGTCCACGTCCCGATCTACGTGCAGGAGCGATTCGCCGAGCAGTCGACGAACGGCGCCTACGGCGCGGCCGTCGAGTCGATCGACTGGACGACCTCGGTCATCCTCGACGAACTCGACTCGCTGGGCATCGCCGACGACACGATCGTGATCTTCACGAGCGACAACGGCTCCTTGGGCGACAACGCGCCGCCATGGGGATCCAAGGAACCGCTGGGCGGGAGCAACGACCCGCTGCGCGGCACCAAGGGAACGACGTGGGAAGGCGGCCAGCGCGTCCCCGGCATCGTCCGGTGGCCGGCGCGCATCCCGGCCGGTCGGGTGAGCGACGAGGTCGTCACCACGATGGACCTGCTCCCCACACTCGCCGCGGTCTGTGGTGGCAGCCTCGCCGATGATCGGATCATCGACGGGCGCGACGTCCAGGCGCTGTGGTTCGGCGATGGCCCGTCGCCCCACGACGCCTTCTTCTACTACTGGTCCAACGACCTCGAAGCGGTCCGCTCGGGCCGATGGAAGCTCCACTTCTCCAAGCGGGGCGCCGAGCAACGGGGCTTGTACGACCTGGAGGCCGACATTGCCGAAACCACCGATGTCATCGACGAGCACCCCGACGTCGTCGCAGAACTCGAAGCGCTCGCCGAGACCGCACGGGCGACGCTCGGCGACGCGCGTCTCGGTCGGGTCGGCAGCGAGGTGCGGCCGATCGGTCGAGTCGACCACGCGGCTCCGCTGACCACGTACGACCCGGAGCACCCGTACTTCATCGCCGAGTACGACCTCGCCGATCGCGGCTGAGCCCCGCCGCACGGCGCCGGCGTTTGCCCGTGCGTCGACATGGACATCATCCCGGCCATGACGTCCGACAACGCCACCACCGCTCGACCGCCGCGCCCGATCACCGACGACGAGTTCCGCCGACTCCGCACGACCAACATCGCCGCCGGGGTGCTGCACCTGGTGTCGGCGTTGTTGATGCTCAGCCTGAACAACGGCTTTCGGATCGGCATCAGCGGATTCTGGCTCGACGGTCCCCCAGGGTCACCGGTGGCCGATGGCGTGGTGACCCAGGCGTTCACCTATCCCCTTGCGGTTGCCGTCGCGGCGTTCCTGCTGCTGTCGGCCTTCTTCCACTTCCTGATCGCGTTCGGAGCGAGTGGCCGCTACCGCTCCGAACTCGAGCACCAGCGCAACCGGTTCCGCTGGATCGAGTACTCGATGTCGGCGACGCTGATGATCGTCGTCATCGCGACCATCGTCGGGATCACCGACTTCACCGCACTGATCGCCATCGCCGGCGCGAACGCCGCGATGATCCTGTTCGGCTGGGTCATGGAGGTCGTCAACGAACCGGGTCCGACCGCGTGGTGGGGTCCGTTCTGGTTCGGATGCATCGCCGGTGCCACACCGTGGATCGCGATCGTCGCGTCGATCGTGTACGGCGTGAACTCCGTCGATGGCGCCCAGGCACCGCCGACGTTCGTCTACGTGATCATCGTGTCGCTGTTCCTGTTGTTCAACTGCTTCGCCGTCAACCAATGGCTCCAGTACCGCAAGATCGGCAAGTGGAGTGACTACGTGTTCGGCGAGCGCACCTACATCGTGCTCAGCTTCGTCGCCAAGAGTGCGCTGGCGTGGCAGGTGTTCGCCAACGTGCTGGTCGACTGAACGAGTCGTAGGTTGATCGGCAACGCACCTCGGCGTCGACGTCACAAGGAGCCCCATGAGCTGGTCAACCAACGACATCCCCGATCTCACGGGAAAGGTCGCCGTCATCACCGGTGCGAACGGTGGACTCGGGCTGGCGTCGGCGAAGGCGTTGGCGGCCAAGGGGGCCCACATCGTCATGGCGGCTCGCGATCAGGCAAAGGCCGACGCGGCTCGTGCGGAGATCATCGCCGCCCATTCGGACGCATCCGTGGAGATCGTCGCACTCGACCTCGGTTCGCTCGCGTCGGTCGCTGCAGCCGCCGACGCCATCGCTGCAACACATGCCCACATCGACATCTCGATGTGCAACGCGGGTGTCATGGCGCTGCCGCAGGGCACCACCGAAGACGGCTTCGACACCCAGATGGGCATCAACGTGCTCGGACACTGGGCGTTGCTCGCCCACCTGTTGCCGATCATCGTGACGACGCCGGGCGCACGCGTGGTCACCCTGTCGAGCACGGCACAACACGTCGGCACCCCGATCGATGCCGACGACCCGCACATGCGCGAGAACTTCGAGGCGTGGCGCATGTACGGGCAGACCAAGCTGGCGATGCGCCACCTGGCGGTTGGGTTGCAGCGCCAGTTCGACGAGGCGGGCATCGACGCCCGAGCCCTGTCGGCCCAGCCGGGACTGACGAACTCCGACCTCCAGACGCACACGGTTGCGCACGGCAACGGCGGGGTGCTCGGCGCCGCCTCGGTCAAGTGGGCCCAGCTGACGGGGATGACGACCGATCGTGGGGCGCTCAGCCAGCTCCGGGCGGCCACCGACCCCGACGCGCCGGGTGGGGGCTACTACGGCCCGCTGTTCGCCACGAACGGACCGCCGGTTCGCAAGCCCCTGATCCGGCCGGGCAGCGACGACGCGATCCGTACGCTCTGGCAGGTCGCCGAAGCGGAAACCGGACTCCCGATCGACGTCAGCACGGTCGTCTGACCGCGGTCACCTCACCGCCCGGCGTCGGGCATCGTGCCGGGCGACTTTCCCCGGAGCCAGCGACCGAACCCGCGCCGCCGCGTCCGGGTCGCTCCAGATGTCGACGCGTCGGTGCGGAACTCCCCGCTTGTTGAGTTGCCGCAGCAGCGCTGAGCAGAACATGCAACCCGGGCGCCAGTAGACGGTGATCTCGTTCATCGCTCACCGCCGACCGTATACGACGCTGCGTCGCCGATGATCTCCGCGCCGGCAGCGGTGCGTGGTTCACACACGAAGCAGCTGGACTCGATGCCGGTCACGGAACACGTGACCGGTTCAGGCGACACCCCCGTCTCGCCTGATCTCGGGCTTGCGTGGAGCTAAGGAGAATCGAACTCCTGACCTCTTCCATGCCATGGAAGCGCTCTACCAACTGAGCTATAGCCCCAAAGGAACGGGGTACGTTACCAACCGCTACTCCCCCATCACAACGAGTCCGGAGACATGTTCCGTCCGACATCGACCCGACGTCGGTGGGCCCCAGTGTTTACGCTGCGGCACATGCCCCGGCCGAACCTGCTGATGTTCATGCCCGATCAGCTTCGCGCCGACGCTCTCGGGTGCTTCGGGAACCCGATCGCCAAGACGCCGACCATCGACGCGCTGGCCGCCCGCGGTGTCCGATTCGACGACGCCTGGGGCCAACACCCCGTCTGCGGGCCCAGCCGCTGCTCGATCCTGACCGGCCAGTACCCCCACACCAGCGGCCATCGCACCCTCGACAACCTGATCGAGGAACACGAGCCGAACCTGTTCAAGACACTCCGCGACGCCGGCTATCGGGTGGCGATCGTCGGCCACCGAGGTGACGTGTTCGCTCCGGGCGTCACCGAGTCGAGTTCGGACTTCTGCGGGTTCATCGAGTCGCCGCCGATGGACGACGTCATGACACGCTGGACGTCGCCGCACGGACCGGACCATCGCCTGCACCGCGCCATGTACTTCGGCGAGACGGGCACCGTCGACACCATCGACCTCGACGAGGCCACCATCCGCACCGCGGAACAGTGGCTCGCCGCCCAGGCCGACAGCGATGACGACCGACCATGGGCGTTGTGGATTCCGCTGATCTTCCCGCACCCACCGTTCACCGTCGAGGAACCCTGGTTCTCACTCCACGACCGCGCCCAGATGCCCGACCCGATCCCTGCCGACGCAGCCGTCGGCAAAGCCGGGTTCATGGCCGCCTACCGGGACGTCTATGGGTGGGACGATCTGACCGACGACGACCTCCGGGAGATCGTCGCCACCTACCACGGGATGGTCAGCCGGGTCGATGCTCAACTGGGCCGAGTGTTGACGACGGTCGACGACATCGGAGCGACCGATGACACCGTGGTCGCGTTCCTCCCCGACCACGGCGAATACCTGGGCGACTTCGGCCTCGTCGAGAAGTGGCCGTCAGGCCTCGACCCGTGCATCCTGCGCAACCCGCTGATCCTCGCCGGTGGCGGCCTCCCGGAGGGTGTGGTCGTCGACCAACCCGTCGAACTCGTCGATCTGCTCCCCACGTTCTGCGACCTCGCCGAGACCGTGCCCCAACACACCCACTTCGGACGCAGCCTGCTGCCAGTCATCGACGACCCGACGACGCCGCATCGAGAGTTCGCCTGCGCCGAAGGTGGCTTCCGCGTCAGCGACGTCGGCCTGCTCGAACGCGCAGGCGGGATCTACGAACCCAAGAGCCGCCTTCAGCACGAGCGACCCGACCTCGTCGGCACCGCGATGGTGCTGCGCACCTCCACGCACACCTACGTGCATCGCCGCTACGAGTCCGACGAGTTCTACGACCGCATCGCCGACCCGAACGAGATCACGAACGCGATCGGCCGTTCCACCGACCTGGAACTCCAGCAGGATCTGCTGCTGAAGCTCCTCGGCTGGCTGGCCGACACCAGCGACGTGATTCCGTGGACCCCGAACCCCCGACGCCCAAAGATCGTGCACGGATTCCGCGACAGTTGACCGGTCGTCGGGACCGGACGACAACGAGCGGGCGACGCCGGAAGCGTCAGTCGGACGCGGCGGCGTCTGACTGCTCCCATGCGACGCGCGGGGCGTCCATGTAGAGCCGTTCGATCTCGTAGAACTCGCGCACGGAATCGAGGAAGACGTGCACCACGACATCGCCGTAGTCGATGAGGGTCCACTGCTGCTCACGCACACCCTCGGTGCGCACCGGCGATCGGCCGAGATCTGCCTTCACCTCGGCTTCGACCGCATCGACGACGGCTCGCACCTGCCTCGGGTTCGACGCTCCTGCAATGACGAAGTAGCCGGCGATCGCCAGCACGTCGCCCACATCGAGGATCACGACCTCGGTTGCCTTGAGGTTCGCCGCAGCATGCGCAGCGCGGATCGCGAGATCGCGGCTCGAGTCGGGCGTTTCGTCCACAGCGTCAGTCATACGTCTCATCCATCGTCGACGACGGTACCGGGCGCGCCGGCCTCGTCGGTCGTGGCCGGCTCGACCGGTGTCTCCTCGATGGTGCCGGAGGAGTCAGCGGCCTTCTCGGCTTCGCGCTCGAGATACGAAACACCCAGGGTCACCTGCATGTCGATGCCGACCAGCACGGTGTCGGCGACGACCACTTCGGATGGACCGAACAGCGCGTCGGCGGCACCCGCGATCTCGTCGAGGCGGTGCTCGGACGCGACCTCGATCAGCGTCACGTCGGGGGCGCCGCTGCTGGTCGAGTCGACAGACAAGACGTTGTTCTCGAGAAAGAGCATTCGACCGATGAGGTCGCGCATCAGATCCGACGTGGTCTCGTGGGGCCCTCCCGATGCGGCCAGCTGTTCCGAGGTGAACTGTGCGACCACCCGCATGTTCAACCCGGGTGCCGGCGACGACACCAGCCCCGGTGAGATCTGGGCGAACACCAGCACCGTGTCGCGAGTGTCGAGCAGCACGACGTCGGCGTTGGTCGGATTGTCGGCAGCGACGAGGACACTCAGCCCGAGGTCACGGACGCCGACGTCGCCCTGCCACAGTCGTGCGAAGAGGTCGGCCACCGAGCTCGGAGGCACCGGACGTCCGAGATCGTCGACGGGAACGGCCTCCGGCGGAGACGCGATCGGCGCCGTGTTCGACAATGCCTCCCAGATCGCCACGTCGGTCTGGTGCTGGTCGTACGACGGAACTTCGACGTCGACGGCCGTCAACACGCCGACGATCGACGATCGATTGAGCGTTCGAGGTCCGGCGCTGACGAGGGTGACCTGTTCCTCCTCGACCGTGTCGACCACGTCCGCAGGGAGCACCAACTGCACCGACTCGACCGGTTCGAGCATGGCCGTCAGTTCCTCGGCGCCCACGATCTGCGCTCGCTCGATGGAGATCGACAACAGCCCCTCGACCTGGCCAACCAACGCGTCGACATCGTCGGGGTCGAACGAGTCGCTGATCGGCTGACGTTCGCTGCCGAACCACCCGGTCGAATCCGCGTTGACCGGGACCGTCACGATCGACCCGCCCTGTCCGGCCGGCAGCAGCGTCAACACGACGAGCGACGCGAGCTCGCCTTCGTCGCTCGTGACGGCGAGCAACGCATTGGGCGTCGCCGGGAAGGTGACCGTTGGTCGTTCGTCGACACCGACCGCTTCGCCCTCCTTCGAGTTCGAGAGGGTGATCGCGCCAACGACGACCATCACCGACGCGGCAATGATCATGACGACGGCGGCCGTCGCCGCGAGGATCGTGTACCGCCGGCGGCGGCGAGGGATGGCCGTCATCCGACGTGTCCATAGAGACGGCGGACTCGAATCACATCGAGCACGGGCTGCGTGACGAGATAGTCCAACGGTCGCCCATCGGTGAAACGATCGCGCAGATCGGTGCTCGACACCTCGAGGCGCGGCACCTCGACGCGGATCCACTCGATCGCATCGTCGAGCACCACGGGTTCACCGGGTCGGTCGACCACGACGAGCTGGGAGCGCTGCACGACCTCGTCCCACCGAGTCCACGTGTGCAGCCCCGCCGCCGCGTCGTCGCCGATGATCGTGAACAACTCTGCGCCCGGGTAGCGGTCCGCGAGCAACGCGAGGGTGTCGGCGGTGTAGCTCGGGCCGCCCATGTCGATCTCGTCACGGCCCGGAACCAGACCGGGCACATCGGACACCGCTGCTTCGACCATCTCGAACCGGTCGGCCGCCGGCGTGATCACGCGGGTGCCTTCCTTCTGCCACGGCACGTTGGCGACCATCAACACGACGACATCGAGATCGAGAGCGTGACGCACGTTCACTGCGGTGACCAGGTGGCCGACGTGCGGAGGATCGAACGTCCCTCCGAAGAGCCCGATTCGGCGCAGCTGTTGGGCGGATCCGGGCACGATTCCCACACTTTATTGCCTACATCGGCATTTTCGGTTCAACCGACCCTCCAGGGGGTTGACAGGTCTGTTACTGTAAATCGCTCCCCCATATACCCCCGAGTTCACGGTTTACGACGGTTTCCTCACCCGGAGCCTTCCGTTGACGGCATTCGCCGCTATTCGATCCATCCCGTTGCCTGGTCACGACGTTGTGCCCAACTGACGGTCTCCGATCCTGATGGCTGATGCAGTGTGTCCGATGACACAGCCTTGGCCCGGAATCACGACGAACCCGAACGGTTGTACAAAACATCATGAATGACTCCATTGGTCTGTATCTGAACGACATCGGCAAGGTCGCCCTTCTGACCGCCGAAGACGAGCGCGAACTGTCCCGCGTGATCGAAGCCGGCCGCGAGGCCCAGGAGCTGCTCGACAGCGGCAAGCGCAGCGCCGCCCTCAAGGGCAAGGTCGCTGCAGCTGCCCACGCGAAAGACCGGTTCATCCGCTCCAACCTCCGCCTCGTGGTGAGCATCGCCCGCCGGTACCCGCTGCCTCAGGGCATGGACCTGCTCGACCTCATCCAGGAAGGCAACCTCGGCCTCGAGCACGCCGTCGACAAGTTCGACTGGCGCCGTGGCTTCAAGTTCTCCACCTACGCCACCTTCTGGATCCGCCAGGCCATCGGCCGGGCACTCGACCAGAAGGCCAGCCTCATCCGCATCCCGGGTGACCGCTCCGCGAGCCTCCGCGCCGCGCTGCGCCAGGCCTCCGGCGATGGCGAGACCCTCGACCAGACCAACGCCGAGCTGCACCGCCTCACCACACCGGTCAGCCTCGACAAGACGGTCGGCGACGACGGCGACGCCACCCTCGGCGACCTCATGGCCAACGGTGACGGCACGCCCGAAGACCACGTGATGACGCTGGTCGACAGCGAACTGCTCGACGAACTGCTCGGCACCCTCGATTCGCGAGCCCGCTTCGCCGTCGAGTCCCGCTTCGGTCTCGTCGACGGTGAGCGCAAGAGCTTCCGCGAAGTCGGCGAGCAGCTCGGCGTCACCGCCGAAGCCGCCCGACGTCTGGTGAGCCGTGCCGTCGCAGGCCTCCGCGACGACGCCGAGCGCATCCTGGCCGTCTGAGCTTCCGACTGGCATCGCCAGTCACACCGAATCGAATCCGGAGCGGTTGGAGAAATCCAACCGCTCTGGTCGTTTTCGACCCCGGTAGCCTGAGACGATGCCCGACACCCGAGCACCCTGGTCACCGAGTTCCTGGCACGATCTGCAGGTCGGGCAGCAGCCCGATTGGCCCGACAGCGCCGCCCTCGAACAAGCACTCAAGCAGATCGGGTCGATGCCCCCGCTGGTGTTCGCCGGGGAGGCTCGGTCGCTGCAGGCCGACCTGGCCCGCGTGGCGTCCGGCAACGCCTTCCTCCTCCAGGCCGGCGACTGCGCCGAGAGCTTCGAGGAGTTCTCCGCCGACAACATCCGAGAGAAGCTGCGAGTCATCCTGCAGATGGCCGTGGTGCTCACGTATTCGGTCGGCGTCCCGATCGTCAAGGTCGGACGCATCGCTGGTCAGTTCGCGAAGCCTCGTTCCTCCCCCACCGAAACGGTCGGCGATCTCGAACTGCCGTCGTTCCGCGGCCACATCGTGAACGACCCGAACCCGTCCGAGGCCGCGCGCACCCCGAATCCCGATCGACTCGTGCAGGCCTACCACCAGAGCGCCTCGACGCTGAACCTGTTGCGGGCCTTCACCAAGGGCGGTTTCGCCGACCTGTCCCGGGTGCACGCCTGGACACAGGAGTTCGTCGCCTCGAGTCCGGCCGGTCAGCGCTACGAGAGCGTCGCCGCCGAGATCGAGCGGGCGTTGTCGTTCATGCGGGCCTGTGGAATCGACACCGAGTCGAACCCCAACCTCTCCCAGGTCGACATCTTCACCTCCCACGAGGCCCTGATCCTCGGCTACGAGGAAGCGCTCACTCGACAGGATTCCGTGACCGGCGGCTGGTTCGACTGCTCGGCGCACATGCTCTGGATCGGCGAGCGCACCCGTGAACTCGACGGCGCGCACATCGAGTTCCTGCGCGGTGTCGGCAACCCGATCGGCTGCAAGATCGGGCCGACGACGAGCGCCGAGTACGTGCTGGAACTCTGCAACGTGCTCAACCCATCGCGAATCCCCGGCCGTCTCACGCTCATCACCCGGATGGGCGCGGACAAGATCGAGAGTTCGCTGCGTCCGCTGCTGCGCACGGTGACCGATGCCGGCCATCCCGTCGTCTGGGCCTGCGACCCGATGCACGCCAACACCTACACGGCGTCGAACGGGCTCAAGACCCGCCACTTCGACGACGTGGTCGCCGAGATCGGTGGATTCGTCCGGGCACACCGGGCCGAAGGCACCTGGCCCGGCGGTATCCACATCGAGCTGACGGGCGAGAACGTCACCGAGTGCCTCGGCGGCGGCGATGCCCTGTCGGACACCGACCTCGATCACCGGTACGAGACGATGTGCGACCCGAGACTGAACGCTCGCCAGAGCGTCGACCTGTCGTTCAGGGTCGCCGAACTCCTTCGCGACTTCACCTGACCGATCGGGTGGCCACGGTGACAGCGCTCGAGCTCACCCGTGACTGGCCGGTTCCCGCTGTCTCGGCGGCAGTCCTGCGCGGCGGCGACGTCGTGGCGACCAGCGGAGATCCCGAACGCGTGCAACGCCTCGCGTCGATCTCCAAGCCGATGACCGCGTGGGCGACGCTCGTCGCGGTCGAGGAGGGCATCGTCTCGCTCGACCAACCGGTCGGCCAACCCGGATGCACCCTCGCGCACCTCCTGTCTCACGCCGGCGGGTACCCGTTCAACGGCGAGACACCGATCACCCGTCCCGACACTCGGCGCACGTACTCCAACTCCGGCATCGAACTGGCCGCGGAGACGGTCGCCGCTGCCGCGTCGATGCCGTTCGGCGAGTATCTCGCGGCAGCGCTCTTCGAACCACTCGGCTTGGCGAGCACGACCTTGCGTGGTTCACCGGCCTACAGCATCTGGTCGAGCAGTCGCGACCTCTCGCGCTTCGTCGCCGAAGTGATGCGCCCGACGCTCATCACGGCGGCCACCGCGGAGGATGCACAACGCATCCACTCCCCCGGCCTGCCGGGTATCGTTCCGGGGGTGGGCCGGTACGAACAGTGCCCGTGGGGTCTGGGATTCGAGGTTCGCGGCACCAAGCAGCCGCACTGGACAGGGGCGTCGAACTCGCCGCGCACGTTCGGACACTTCGGTGGCTCCGGCACGATGTTCTGGGTCGACCCCGACCTCGACCTCGCGGTGCTGGCGCTCGCCGAGCGGGATTTCGACGAGTGGAGCGACGACGCCCTGCGCGTGTGGCCCGAGCTGTCCGACGCCGTGATCGCCGAGTACGGCATCACCGCCCGAGGAGACGTTCGGTGACCACGTTCAACCAGGGCGACCGCATCCGGTATGCGACCACGGGCGACGACGGACTTCCACTCGTCCGCTACGGGTTCGTCGGAGGCTTCACCGATGAGGGACCGGTGATCATGCTCGATGGCGAACTCGGTGGTGACGTCGTCGAGTCGGCCAGCGTCGAACCGGTTCACATCTGCAACGTCACCCTGACCCTCGGCGGTTCCGACCTGCTCCACGACCCGTCACTCCGTCAGGGGCTCGTCAACCTGTGGGCCGCCGAAGCCGAGAGTGCCGGCCTGCAGATCGCCTCACTGAGCGCGATCGGCACCGGTGTCCGCGACTCGAGCGAGGGGTATGCCCTCGCGGAGTTGTCGAGCGGTGGCGAGGCCTACGTCCTGCGAGCAACGCTGTGCCTGAAGCAGTACGACGCCGTCGTCGTCCACGCCGACCGTCCCAACCGCTGGGAACTCTGACCGTTACATCAGGGGTCTGACCCCTGATGTAACGGTCGCAGGGTTCAGCTGAGGCGTTCGATGATCATGGCCATGCCCTGGCCGCCACCGACGCACATCGTCTCGAGACCGAAGGTCTTGTCCTCGGCCTGGAGGTTGTTGATCAGGCTGGTCATGATGCGGGCGCCGGTCATGCCGAACGGGTGGCCCAGGGCGATCGCGCCGCCGTTGACGTTCACCTGGTCGAGGCTGAACCCCAGCTGCTTGGCCGACGGGATCACCTGCGCGGCGAACGCTTCGTTGATCTCGACGAGGTCGATGTCTGCGGCGGTCATGCCCGCACGCTCCATCGCCTGACGGCTGGCACCGATCGGGCCGAGGCCCATGATCTCCGGGTTCAGGCCGGTGACACCTGACGACACGATGCGTGCGAGCGGGGTCAGGCCGAGCTCCTTGGCCTTGGTGTCACTCATCACCATCACGGCGGCGGCACCGTCATTGAGCGGGCACGCGTTGCCCGCGGTGATCTCACCGTCGGGGCGGAAGACCGGCTTGAGCTGGGCGAGCTTCTCGGCGGTCGTGCCGTCGCGCGGGCCGTCGTCGGTCGACACGACGGAGCCGTCCGGAAGCGTCAGCGGCGTGATCTCGTTCTCGAAGTGGCCACGCTTGACGGCAGCGACGGCACGCTGCTGGCTGCGTGCTCCGAACTCGTCCATCTCCTCGCGGGTGACGCCTTCGATCTCACGCACGTTCTCGGCGGTCTGGCCCATGGCGATGTAGAAGTCGGGCAGGCCTTCCGGCGGGGTCCACGTGGGCTGTCCGCCCTGGGCACGAAGCGCCGTGCGCTCACCGGGGCCCTGGAAGATCGGGTTCGGGGCCGTGTCGCTCGCGCCATGGCCGTAGCGGCTGACGGCTTCGACACCGGCGGCAATGAAGCAGTCACCCTCGCCGGCCTTGATGGCGTGGGCCGCCATGCGAATGGTCTGCAGGCTGGAGGAGCAGTATCGGTTGACGGTCACGCCTGGCACGTCGTCGAGCCCGGCGAGGCCCGCCACCATGCGGCCGATGTTGAACCCGGCCTCGCCCGCGGGCTGGCCACACCCCATGATCAGGTCTTCGACATCGGACGCCGACACCTGCGGCACCTTGGCCATCAGCGCACGGACGATCTGGGCGGCCATGTCGTCGGGCCGGAGATCGACGAGCGACCCCTTCATGGCTCGGCCGATCGGGCTGCGGGCGGTGGCAACGATCACTGCTTCGGTCATACCTGCGAGCGTATCGACGCCCCCTGCGATGAGCGAATCCCCGTGGGGTCTGGCTCATCGCTGCGGGGTAGCTTCGACGCGATGGTGCAGGTCGTGGCGGTCGTGGACGTTGGCGGGACGTCGATCAAGTGCGGGTCCGTCGGGCTCGACGACGGGCGAAGCGACACGATCGACGTCGGATCGTCGTTGCCCACGCTGTCGAACGAGTCCGCCGACATCGTGCTCGACCGGCTGGGTGAGGCGGCCCAGACCGCGCTCGACTTCGCCGGCCCCGATGCGGTCGGGCTCGCCATCGCGATCTGTGGGCCGTTCGACGTCGAGAACGGCATCTCGCGGATGCGCGGCGTCCACAAGTTCGAGCACATCTACGGCATCGACATGCAGGCCGCGATCCGCGACCGGACGAGCATCGGCGACCGGCCGATCCGATTCGCACGCGATGCCGAATCCGCGGGCACGGGCGAAGCGCTGGCCGGGGCAGGGCGTACGTTCGATCGAGTCCTCACCGTCACCGTCGGCACCGGGCTGGGTACGTGCCTCACCGATGGCGCCCGCCCGGTCCCCGTCGTCAACGGCGACGGGATCGAGCATCTCGGCATGCGCGAGACACCCTGGGGTCGCGCCGACGACGTGCTGTCCGCGTACGGGCTCGCGAACCGCCTGGGCGTCGCGATGACCAGCCTCCCGGCAGCGGTCGACGATCCCGCCAACCTCAGCATCGTCAGCGACCACGGCACCCGCCTCGGAACGTTCCTCGCTCCCGTCGTGGATGAGCTCGGCGCGCAGGTCGTGGTCGTCGGGGGCGGTCTGAGCGCCGCGTTCCACCACTTCGGCCCAGCGCTCCACGCCGCCATCGGAACGACGCCCGTCCACGCGGCCACGCTCGGATCCGCTGCTCCCCTCCTCGGCGCCGCCCACCTCACCTTCCGGCCGGACCTCCACGCCGACAGGTGAGCCGACCTGCTGGCCAGCAGGCCAGACGGGTCAGCAGGCAAATCGGGTCAGCGAGTGTCGACGACCTTGAAGAGTTCGATGCTGCGTCCAGCGGCGAGGCCATACATCTCGGCCAACTGGATGAACCGACCGCGGATGCGCCCCTCCATGCCGTCGGGATCGGTGTGCTGGCTGGCGTGGCAGCGCAACGCCCGGATCTTGCGATCGAGTTGGTCGGTGATGTCGACCACCTCGAGATCGTCGGCTCCACCCATCGGCCCTGCCTGAATCCACACCTCGGAGACCTTCCAGTCCTCGAGGTCGGCGCACGGCATCTCGGGGAACGCAAAGGGATTCCGGGCATCGGGATACACCGCGCACATCGTCGCTTCACCCGTCGCCGTGTGATCGGGGTGCGAACCGTACGTCGACGCAAGCGATCGAACGGGCGAATGTGTGATCACGACCTGTGGCCGAACCTGGCGGATCACGACACTGATCGCGTGCCGGAGGTCCATCGTGACCTCGACCGTGCCGTCCATGAAGCCGAGGAAGCGCAGATCGGTCACGCCCACCTGTGCTGCTGCCTCGGTCTGCTCGGCGCGCCGGATCGACGCCATCTCACTGCGCGGAATCGAGTGATCGAAGCCGCCCGCCTGCCCATCGGTCACGAGGCAGTAGACGACCTCGACGCCCGCATCGGTCAACGTCGCAATGGTTCCGGCGGCACCGAAGTCGACATCGTCGGGGTGAGCGGTGACGACGAGGACGCGTTCGATCTCGGAGAAGTCCAGCATCGGGACAGTCAACGGTGCTTCGGCAGCGAACTCAACATCGGCACGGACGCGCCGGGTACACGCCCCACCCCACCCGATCTCATACAGTCGGCCCCATGACGACGCTCAGCTCCCTCGATCAGGTCGCGCTCAGCGACATCGACCTGTCAGATCCAGAATTCTGGACGGCCCCGCGGTCGTTCCGCGAGGGAGCCTTCAAGACGTTGCGCGACACGCCCGGCCTGCAGCACTTCATCGAGCGTGAGATCCCCGATTCCCCGTTTCCTCCCGGCCCCGGGTACTACGCCGTCACCCGCCACGACGACATCTGGCAGGTGAGCCGCAACGCCAAGATCTTCTGCTCCGGTCAGGGATCGAACATCGGCGACCTCCCGCAGGAGATGAACGAGTTCTTCGGGTCGATGATCAACATGGACGACCCGAAGCACTTCCGCATGCGCTCGATCGTCTCGAAGGGGTTCACACCGAAGGAGATCAACGCGGTCGAGAGCGTCGTCCACGACAAGGCGAACGAGATCATCGACCGACTCCTCGCCGACTTCCCCGACAAGAGCTGCGACTTCGTCGAGCACGTCGCCGCGGCGATGCCGCTCGAGATCATCTGCGACATGATGGGCATCCCGTCGTCGGACTACGGCAAGATCTTCAAGTGGACCAACACGATCCTCGGTGTCGGCGACCCCGAGTTCGTCGGCACGTACGAGGACCTGATGGCCCACTCCCTCGAGATGTTCATGTACGCCCAGGCGCTCGGCGAGGACCGCAAGGCCAACCCGCAAGACGACATCACCTCGGTGATGATGGCCGCGGAGGTCGACGGTGAGCAGCTCACCGCCCAGGAATTCGGGTCGTTCTTCATTCTCCTCGTGGTCGCCGGCAACGAGACCACCCGCAACGCGATCAGCCACGGACTGAAGGCCCTCACCGACTTCCCCTAGCATAAGGAACTGTTCTTCAACGACTTCGAGGCCCACTCGAAGACCGGCGTCGAGGAGATCGTTCGTTGGGGAACGCCGGTCATCCACTTCCGCCGTACCGCCACCGAGGACGTCGAGTTGGG
>JBAWHL010000199.1:0-2067 GCA_049593815.1 Ilumatobacteraceae bacterium
GATCAAGACGTCGGACGTGCAGGTCAAGTCGACCGCAGCGGCGAAGGAGAGCTCACCAGGTGGGCCGTAGTCCTCGACCCGTCCGGCAACTGACGGATCGTCGAGGCCTGGCGGCCACGCGTCGGAAGCGCTCTGCGGTGTCGTTCATGATTGACAAACATACCGACTGGTTGGTACCGTTGTCAACGGTCAGGAGGACCGCATGGCAAGCACTCGAACCGAACGTGGCACGGCCCGGACCCGGCTGCTGGATGCAGCCGTCGACGTCATCCGCACGCAGGGCTACGCCGCCAGCACGGTCGACGACCTGTGCGCCGCCGCCGGCGTGACCAAGGGGGCGTTCTTTCATCACTTCGACTCCAAGGACGACCTCGCCGTCGCTGCTGCCGATCACTGGTCGGCCACCACCGGCGAGCTGTTCGCCGCAGCCGACTACCACCACGCGACCACGCCTACCGAACGGGTGCTCGGCTACGTCGCCTTGCGGATCGGGCTCATCGATGGCCCACCCGAGGCGTTCACGTGTCTCGTCGGGACGATGACCCAAGAGGTGTACGCCACGAAACCGGCAATCCGCGACGCCTGCGCGTCGAGCATCCTCGGCCACGCCGCCACACTCGAAGCCGACATCGACGCCGCTCTCATCGACGCCGCCCGGGCCGACGGCATCACCGCCCAAAGCCTCAGCCGTCACATCCAAGCCGTCATCCAAGGCAGCTTCATTCTCGCCAAAGCCGCCGACGACCCTGAAATGGTTCGCGAGAGCCTGAACCATCTTGGCCGCTACCTCCTCACCATCCTCACCGAACCCACCCACGAAGGAGTCGCACCATGAACGACAACGCCCCCCAACCCCTCCGAGCTCTCCCGTCTGTTGTCGACCGCGAGACCTGGCAGCGTGCCCTCGATGAACTCCGCCGACGAGAGAAGGCCGCGACCCGTGAGTTGGACGCGATCGCCGCGCAACGTCGCCGCCTGCCGATGGTCGAGTTGCCCGACTACACCCTGGACGGCCCCGACGGGCCCGTCCGACTCGTGGAGGTGTTCGAGGGACGCTCACAGCTCATCGTGTACAACCACATGTGGTCCGACGGTGCCGAGTGGCAATGCGGGGGCTGCACGAGCTTCACCTCACAGTTCACCCGACTCGATTTCCTCGCCAACTACGACGCCCGATTCGTCATCGTCACCAACGGGCCGATCGACGAGGCGCTCGCCTACCGGGCCAAAGTCGGCAACGCAATGTCCTGGTACTCGTCACAGCACAGCTCGTTCGCAAGCGATGTCGACGCGCCACCCGGTGGAGGCTTCGCAGTGAACGTGTTCTTGCGAGATGGCGACACCGTCTACCGCACGTGGCACACCAACGGACGCGGCACCGAACAACTCACCCACACGTTCCCACTCATCGACATCCTGCCCTGGGGCCGTCAAGAAGAGTGGTTGGACTCGCCCCCCGGATGGCCGAAATCGCCAACCTATTCGGGCTGGCTCGACTCACCCGACATCGCACACCTCTACGGCTCACCCAGAACCGAACCTGTGCTGGCCGACCTGAACGAGACCACCACGGCAGTGATCCATGGCGTGGTGCCCATGGCTGAGATTGCCGACTTCTTCGACCGCTCGTTCTCCGAGCTGGCGGCCGTGCTCGACCGACAGGGAATAGCACCGACGGGCCCGGCGTACGCCCGCTACGCGGGCCCGCCCGGGGAGACTGCCGACCTCGAGGTCGGCTTCCCCGTTCACGACTCGGTGGTTCCCGAGGGCCAGGCTTATCCGAGTTCCCTACCGGCGGGCCGCGTGGCTCGCCTGGTCCACGCTGGTAGCTACGACCAGCTCGGAGAGACCTGGGGTCGGCTAGGCGCCTGGATCGCCGGGCAGGGTCTGACCCCGGGCGCCGATCTGTGGGAGGTCTACGTGACCGAGCCAAGCCCCGGCATGGATCCTGCCGACCTTCGCACGGAGCTGTTCTGGGCAGTCCAGTAGCCCGCCGCGCGAGCCCGCCGTCGCAGCGAGCGCAACGACCATCACGAGGACGATGACCGTCGGCACGATCATCCCGAC
>JBAWHL010000200.1:0-1818 GCA_049593815.1 Ilumatobacteraceae bacterium
GACCTCGACGCTGCATCACAGCGTCGAGCAGCGCTTGGAGAACGAGCGTGCGCCGATCTACCTCGTGCACTTCACACAGAAGGAAGCGACCGAGGCGGCGCAGAACTACCTGGCGATGGATCCGCTGTCGAAGACCGAGAAGGCCGCTGTCAAAGAAGCGCTCGGCGGGTTCCGTTTCGACTCCCCCATCGGCAAGGACCTCCGCCGCTATCTCCCGGCGGGCGTCGGTGTCCACCACGCGGGCCTGCTGCCGAAGTATCGGCTCCTCGTCGAGAAGCTCGCCCAGGACGGACTGCTCAAGATCATCTGCGGCACCGACACGCTCGGCGTCGGCGTCAACGTCCCCATACGTTCCGTGCTGTTCACGCAACTGTGCAAGTACGACGGCACCAGCGTCAGACTGCTCTCGAACCGCGAGTTCGCACAGATCGCTGGGCGGGCCGGCCGCAAGGGGTTCGACGACCGAGGCGACGTCTGGGTGCAGGCGCCTCCCCACGTCGTGGAGAACCAGCGGTTGGAGGAGAAGGCAGCGGCGGCCGCCAACAAGAAGAAGATCGTCAAGAAGAAGCAGCCCGAACGCGGGTACGCCCACTGGACCCAGGACACGTTCGACCGCATGGTCAACGGCGAGCCGGAGGCGCTTCGATCACACTTCCGGGTGAATCACCAGATGGTGATGAGCCTGCTCGACCGCCCGTTGCACGACGGCGTCGATGGCTGCCGTGCGGTGCGTCGCCTGTTGACCGACAACCACGAGCCGCGCAAGCGACAACGCGAGCACATCCGTCGCACGATCTCGATCTACCGCTCCCTCGTCGACGCCGGTCTCCTGGAGTTCCCGGAACACCCCGATGAGTGGGGGCGCCGCGTTCGAGTGAAGTTCGATCTGCAGGACGAGTTCGCGTTGCACCAGCCCCTGTCGCTGTGGGCGGTCGAAGCACTCGGGCAACTCCCCACCAGGGAGACCGATCCGGACAGCGACTCGCCGGGCGACTCCGTTGATCACGCACTCGACATCCTGTCGGTCATCGAAGCGGTCCAGGAGAACCCGGGCGTGGTGCTCGCTGCCCAGATCAAGCGGGCCAAGGACGACCTGATGACCGAGATGAAGTCGTCCGGCGTCGAGTACGAGGAGCGCATGGAGCGGCTGCAGGAGGTCGACTACCCCAAGCCGAACCGCGACTGGATCTACGGCAACTTCAACGAGTTCCGTTCACGCCACCCGTGGGTGGGTCAGGACAACGTCGCGCCGAAGGCGATCGTGCGCGAGATGTTCGAGCGGGCGATGACGTTCGGCGAGTACATCCAGGACTACGGGCTCAAACGCTCCGAGGGTGTCCTGTTGCGGTACCTCTCCGACGTCTACAAGGGCCTCGGCCAGAACGTCCCCGAGGAGCTCCGCACACCGGAACTCGACGATCTCACCGTGTGGCTCGGCGCCGCGGTGCGCCAGGTCGACTCGAGCCTCATCGACGAGTGGGAACGCCTGCTGCACCCCGACGAGGACGACCCGGCAGCCGCCGTCCGACCGACGCTGCCGACCGGTGAACGCACGATCGTCGATGACCATCGTGCCTTTCGCGTGATGATCCGCAACCGCGCCTTCGACTGGGTCCAGCGACTCGCCCGCCGCCGCGACTACGACGAACTCGTCGCCGACGCCGTCGACACCGACCGCTGGCGGTCGGGCGAGGACGTCATCGAGGCGATGGCACCGTTCCGCGAGGAATTCGGTGACGTGCTCGTCGATGCGAATGCGCGCGCCGGCGAACGCTTCCAGTACGACCGTGCCTCCGGCCGCGTGGTGCAGATCCTCAG
>JBAWHL010000201.1:0-3243 GCA_049593815.1 Ilumatobacteraceae bacterium
AGCTTCAACAGGCGCGACGACTTGCTGATGTCGAGCTTGAAGACCTGCACCACATCGCCGCCCGCTCTCACCGCGTCAGCGATCGCGCTCGACTTGCCCAACCGCAACTCGACGACCAGCGACTCGGCGCCAGCGTCGGCCTTGAAGTCGAACGTTCCCGACAGTTCGACCGACGCGGTCGAACCGATGCTGCCGCCTGCGGTCGCAGGATCGGCGGCGAAGGGCTGCCACGTCTCCGGCGACACCGACGTGAGCTCGGCGATCTGCGCCGCATACGAGCCGACGTCTTCAGTGATCGCCCCGCCGGCTCGCGCTGCCGTCTCGGCCTGCGCAGCCTGTGTCGAACCGCGGATGATCTTGTTGATCGTGCCGACGAGGTTCGGGATGAGCGCCGCGATCTTGTCGCCCGCCATCTTGTTCATCGGCATCTCGCCAGCCAGATTCGCACTGATCTCGAACTTGTCGAACTCGTAGGTCGGTTTGCCGGCGACCATCTTGGTCTTGCTCCAGCCGAAGGCCGCGCTGATGCCGCCGGACAGGATGCCCGCGCTGAACGACGCCGAGGTCTCGAGGCCGAGGTTCTGCGTGGCGAGCGACTTCTGCGTCGTGCCGCGCATCCCGCCACCGGTCGAAACGAGACCGCCGCCGCTCGTCTTGTTCCGAGCGCCGGCACCACCCTTCTCCCTGGTCAACGATTCCTGGTTGATCGTGTCGCCAGAGGTGCCCTTGACCTCGAAACCGAGCGACGCGAGGTCCTTGGACACCTCGACCTCGGCGGCCAGCTTGCCGTACACACCCGACGACACTTCGGCCTCGGCGTCGGCACCGAGGATTCGCCGTTCCACTCCGAGCGACCACTCCTCCGCCTTCACCCAGCCGTAGTCGCCCGAACGGCCGCCGCCGAACATCATGTTCGTGATCTCGCGCGGCACGACCGGCGACTGACGGCAACGACGGAACAGCGCGTAGCTCATCAGCTCGGTGACATCGGCACCGGTCTTCGCCTTCGCCGTCAGGAAGCAGCCGATTCCGGCGCTCAACTTGGCGACGCTGCCGACGCTCGCGCCACCGCTGACGCCGACCGTGATTCCGGCCTCGACCCGATCGTCGTCGCCACGCGATGCCTCGGTCTCGAAGTTCAGGCTGATGAAGCCGGGCGGGATGGGGATCGTGACCTCCATCGAGACGCTCGACTTGTCACCCTTGACGGGGACAGCGCCATCGATCAGGAATCCGAGCTTGCGGAACGCGCTCGTCGCGTCGCCGTCGTACTTCTGTTTGACCTTGGTGAAGGCCTCACTCTCCTGCGACACGGTGATCGCGGAGAGGTCGTGGTCGGCGCCGACGACGTCGCCGGACTGCTTGAACTTCGCGAGGTCGCGCATGACCAGCATCTCGGCCTCGCATGCGATGACGAGCTGATCCATCCCCGCTCGACGCTTGACGCGCTTCGGGTCGGCCTTGGTGGTTCCATTGACGTCGACCTCGTGGTCCGCGATCCACAACTTGGCGACCTGGCGGATCTCCTCGAGTTTCTCGACCGCGGCGGTCGTCTCCGTCGCCGACATCCCCATCTGGGATTCCCACGGATACGCCTCGTGGTAGGCCTTGAGGAGCACACGGATCGATTTCTGCGCCTTGCTCGACTGGGTGAACGTACCCTCGTCGGTCGAGGCGTTGAACGCCTTCACCGACATCAGCTTGCGACGGACCTGTCGGCTCGCTCCACCCTGCTGTTGGAACGTGTGGGCGATCTCGTGGGCCAGCAACCGCTCGCCCGACGACGTCGACGCACTCGGTGCCGAGCCGTGCATGAAGATGTCGCTCCCGACGGTGAACGCCTGCGCCTGCATCGACTCGTTGAGTGCGGAGGCCTCACCGCCCGTGTGGACGCGGATGTTGCCGAGGTCGGCGCCGAAGCCGGACTCCATGCGACGGCGCACGCGTCCGTCCAATGGTGCGCCCTGCCCACGACGTCGATCGATCGCATCGCTCGTCGCCGCGTCGAGCTGACCGCCATCGAGACCCACCGCGGCGCTCCGCCGCACCCGGGTCTCACCGGCGGTCGGCGGTGAGGTGGTGCCGCCGGTCAGCGCCGAACTCCGTCGCACACGAGCGGACTCGTTCGCCCGCGACGTTCCGTTGAGAATCACACCACCGGGTTCGGCATCGAGCGCACGGATGACCTCGTCAGCGACCCGATCGGCATCGCGCTCTGCCGGGTCGTCCGCCGCACCCACGACCAGCGCCGATCGTCGAACGGTCACCGCAGGCTCTGCACCCAGGTCCGCGAGCACGGGTCGGGCGGCCTCGAGCGGCGAAGGCTTCCGTTCAGGAGCCTCCGGTGCCGGCGCCTCGGTGTGTTCCGGACTCATTGAACGTCTCCTCCGCCATTGCCTCGCTTGCGCCGCCAAGGTAACACAGCACCCCATTTTCCCGACCGGCGATGCCAGCCGGCGAGTCGCGATGGCGGGACGCGTCAGCCAGCGATGGCCGCGACGATCTCATCCGCCATCGACGCAGACGCGGCGAACACGCCGCTCCAGCGGAGGCTGAGGTCGGGCTCGAAACTGAACGGGCGTCCGTACGCATCGACGACGCACCCGCCGGCCGCTTCGACCACCAGCGCAGCCGCCGCGATGTCGACGATCCGGTGCACGTCACCTCCTGGGTCGCAGAACGCGTCGACGGCGCCATCGGCGACCAACATCGCTTCCAAGACCGACGAACCGAGCACTCGAATCCGACTCGACCGGTCAGCGATCCGCAACCACGCATCGCGGTTCTCCGGACGAGGCCGGAGCAGCGACATCGATGCGCCGTCGAGCGACGTCCGACCGCTGACGAGCGATGTGGACGGGGTTCCCGCGATCGCCGACCAACGCCGACCGGTGTCGAGCCAGACGACCAGCGCCTCGCGAACGACATCGTCGACCACCAGGGCGGCGGCGAATGCAGAGAGCGGGACGCCCGCGGCGGCATTCGCCGTCCCATCGACCGGATCGACGACGACCGTGACCGAACTGGCGCGGTCGATCCAACCGACCTCCTCGGAGAGCACGTTCACGCCGTGACGCTCCAGCACGTCGAGGACGGGCGCCTCGACGACCTCGTCGAGCAGGTAGGTCTCGGTGCCGTCGGCGCCGGGACCGACGGTGGAGCGTCGTTCCTCCTCGGTCATCGTCGCCAGCGAATTTCGGTACGCGTGAAGTGCGACGTCGGCCGCCTCGGTCAGCACCGACG
>JBAWHL010000202.1:0-4138 GCA_049593815.1 Ilumatobacteraceae bacterium
GGCCGCCCGATCGGGCGGTGGCCAGGGCTGAACGGTCGACAGCAAGTCCGTCGACCGCGTCGGACTCCGACCGGCGAATGTCACCGTGGGGTGTCGCGTGTCCTGCTCGGCCGGCGTCGGCATCGACGGTGTAGTCGGCGGCGATCGCGAGGGCGCGATCGGCGAGACGATCGGCTTCGGCTTCGGCTGGGTCGTGGACACTGCCGACGGCGACGGGGCGCGATGATCGGCGTACCGGTGACGGATCGACGCGCTGGACGTCGATGCGCTGCTCATCGGTTGTCTGACGCGTTGCTCGGCGAACTGTCATGTGGCACTCCTGACGTCAGTTGACGAGGCTAGTCGACCGAGATCCACGCCGAGAGTTCGACCTGATTGAACAGTCGACCCATCTTGCGGTACTCACGCGCGGCAGCGGCGACGAGGTCGGCCATCGTGACGGAACGTTCGTTGACGGCGGCGGTGTGCGCAGCGGTGAGCGTGATGTTGCGGATGACGCCGCCGGACACGGCCAACCGCTCCGCGAGCAGGTCGAGGTCGACGTCCGGTTCGATCGGAAGTCCGGGAGGGAGATGGCGGACCCAGAGTTCACGCCGTTCGTCCGCGTCGGGCTCCGGGAAGCTGCAGACCACGTCGAGCCGTCGCTGGAACGCTTCGTCGATGTTCCCGCGGAAGTTCGTCGTGAGCACGGCGATGCCGTCGTAGCGCTCCATCCGCTGGAGGAGGTAGGCGACCTCGATGTTCGCGTGGCGGTCGTGTGAGCTCTGGACACCGGAACGCTTCCCGAACAGTGCGTCGGCCTCGTCGAACAGCAACACACCGTTGACGCTCTCGGCCTCGGTGAACACCCGCTCGAGGTTCTTCTCGGTCTCACCGATGTACTTGTCGACGATCTGACTGAGATCGATGATGAACAGGTCGACGCCGACCGCGTTCGCGACGACTTCGGCGGCCAACGTCTTGCCCGTCCCCGACGGACCGGCGAACAGACACGTGAGGCCGGATCCACGCCCGCCACCTCGCCCCAGTCCCCATTCGTCGCGCACCACATGGCGCGTGCGGTGGCGGCCGGGAAGCGATCGCAGTTCGCTCATCAGCTCCTCCGGCGCGACCAGGTCGTCGAACGTCGCGATCGGCACCACGTGTTGGGCGAGGTCGTTGAGGCGATTGGATCCGTGAGCAAGTGCTGCCGATCGCAGGTGCGTGAGCGACAGCGGTTCGTCATCGGCGGTTGCTGCGCCGAGTGCACCGATCGCCGCGCTCTGCACCTGCTCCGGAGCGAGGCGGAGCGCGGACAGCTCGGTGGCGGCACCCGGGATGTCGATGTCGAGTGCGTCGAGCACGACGCCCCAGAGACCCTCGCGGTCGGGAGGTCCCATGGGCGAGGGAATGATCTCGACCGGGACGACCGCCGAGCCACTCGGATCCCATGACTGGCCGGAGACGAGCACCGTCGGTCGGATCGGATTGGCCGGCAGACGTGCCAGTGCCGTGGCGTCGCGTGTGGCGTCGACCGGGCCGGCCACGATGCCGCCGCCGGTGAGGGCGGCTTCTCGCCAGGCCAGCGGGAGCACGTCGGACAGTGACGAGCCCGCCGGCAATCGTCGGAGATCCATCACGATGCTGGGCGCGCCGAGCACCGCGAGCGCGCTCGCAGCGAGACTCGGGCCCCCGCCCGCCCCGTCGTGGATCCAGACGTTCCACAAGCCGGCCTGCAGCGCCCGGCACACGGAGATCACGTCATCGGTCGAGAGCCCGGCGGTCGGGGTGAGGAGCGGGATGAGTCGCGGATCCGGCGTGTCGTCGCCGAGCAGCCAGGAAATGACTCGTTCGGGGACGGTCACCGTCTGCTCCAGGAGTGTGGGAGCGTCGGTCGTGACGTCGAGGAGTTCGGCTCGCGACAGCATCGAGTCGGCGCCGAAGCGCTGACGAATCGACGGATCCCATGACGAGAGTCCGTTGGCCTGCAGGATGATCCCGACCGTCGCGCCACTGTGTCGTTGGCCGTCCGCGAGGCCGCCGAAGACGGTGCCGAATCGTGCATCGAGTGCCGCGGCAGCGGCACACATCATCACGGAGAGGTCGACGTGGTCGAGCCCGATCGCGTCGACCAGCGTGTGCAACCGATCACCGGGTACGGGTGGGTCGGCGGCGGTGTCGAATGGTTCGACGATGGGCGTCCAGGACGGGTCGCCGGATCCGTCGGCCAACACGGCGAGTCGCTCGGCCAGCTCGCCGATCGAGCGCTGCAAGACCTCCACTCCGTCCGCCACAGGAAGCGACACTAGCCATCTCAGCCGGTGGGTGGCCGCTGGCTAGCGTGCCCTGGTGGCCAATGCTCGGGACGTCTTGCAGTACGCGTCTGTTCGTCGGTACCTGGTGTCGACCGCCTTGGCGGCGATCGGCATCAACATCCTGGTCACGGTCCTGTTCAAGCAGACCTTCGACATCTCCGGCAACGAACTCGACATCGGCTTCATCGGTCTCGCGCAGTTCGTCCCCGCCGTTCTCCTGGTGCTGGTGAGTGGCTGGGTGGCGGACCGGTTCGATCGACGTCGGGTCACCTCCCTGTTCCTCGTCGCACGCGTGGGCTGCGCACTCGGGTTCGTCGCATACAGCCAGATCGCTCCCGACACCATGTGGCCACTCTTCGCGCTCGCGTTCGTGTTCGGTGCTGCCGATGCGATGATCGCTCCGTCACGCCGATCGATCGCACCGTTGCTCGCCCCGTCGGAGCTGTTCCCACAGGTCATCGCGTTGTGGACCGCGACGTTCACCGCCTCGTCCATCGTCGGGCCCGTACTCGGTGGCTTCCTCTACTCCGTCGGCCCGAGCCAGGCCTATGCCCTCGCAGCGCTGTTCGAAGCAGCGGCAATCGTGCCGATCCTGATGATCACCTACCACCGTGAGCCAGAACGCATCACCGACCGTCCGACCTTGAAGAGTGCGCTCGAGGGGCTGCACTTCGTCCGGCGGACACCGGTCGTGCTCGGCACGATCTCACTCGACTTGTTCGCCGTCCTCTTCGGCGGTGCGATCGCGCTGATCCCCGCCGTTGCGAGCGAACGCCTCGGCGTCGGCGACATCGCGTACGGCTGGCTGCGCGCGGCCCCTGGCATCGGCGCTGCCATCATGGCGGTCTGGCTCGCAACGAGACCGATCACTCGCCGTGTCGGGCCGACACTGCTGATCGTGGTGTTCATCTTCGGCTTGGGGACCGCGGTGTTCGGGCTGACGACCAACTACGCGGTCGCGTTCGTCGCGCTGATCGTGATCGCCGCAGCGGACATGGTGTCGATGTTCATCAGGGGATCGATCGTGCCGTTGGTGACTCCCGACGATCAGCTGGGTCGGGTGAGCGCGGTCGAAGGGGTGTTCATCGGGGCCTCCAACGAACTCGGCGCGTTCGAGAGCGGTGTGGCGGCGCGCATGTTCGGCGTGCCGTGGGCAATCGCGGGCGGCGGGTTCATCACGATGGCGATCGCCGCCAGCTTCGCGGTCGTCTTCCCGTCGTTGCGCAACATCGACACGTTCGAAGAACTCGATCCCGCGACTCCCGTGGCGGCGTCCTGAGCGGGTCCGTTCAGCGCGTGCGGGTGTAGATCAGATCGGTGGGTTGCCGGCCGGCATCGAGGCCGCGACGTTCGAACCGGGTGAGGGGCCTCCAGTCGGGGCGCGGAATCACGCCGCCGTCGAGGCGTGGTTCGGCGTCGCACACGATCCGCATCGTCTCGGCGTAGTCGGCGATGTCGGTCGCGAGGTGGAGTTGGCCCCCGACGCGCAGGCGGTCGACGAACGCGGTGACCACGTCCGCTCCGATCAGACGCCGGTGATGGTTTCGTCGCTTCGTCCACGGGTCGGGGAAGTAGACCCGGATGGCGGCGAGTGAGTCGGGTGCGACGCGGTCGAGGAAGGGGAGCAGGTCACCGTGCACCACCCGGATCTGGTGCAGGTGCTGGTGCTCGATCGCATCGAGCACGGTCACGACCCCTGGTGTGTGCACCTCGACGGCGAGCACGTCGAGGTCGGGTTCGGCCCGAGCCATCGCGATGGTCGACTCACCGTGGCCGAATCCGACGTCGAGCACCACGTCACCGTCACGTCCGAACAGGTCCGTCCATCCGAGCACGGGGCCCTC
>JBAWHL010000203.1:0-1508 GCA_049593815.1 Ilumatobacteraceae bacterium
CGTCACCGCCGACGACGTGTTCGTCCTCGGCATCAAGGGCCAGGACACCCCCGGCGTCCTGAACGACCTCCGCGTCGCCGGTGTCGTCGACCAGCCGATCGTGTGCCTGCAGAACGGTGTCGACAACGAACGCCAGGCGCTGCGCCTGTTCCCCAACGTGTACGGCATCTGCGTCATGCTCCCCGCCGACCACCTCGCCCCCGGCGTCGTGCGCGTGTGGACCGCACCAAGTTCGGGGCTGCTCGACATCGGCCGCTACCCGCACGGTGTCGACCACGTCGCCGTCGAGCTCGCCGCCACGCTCGAGGCAGCGACGTTCGGCTCGATTCCCCGTGACGACATCATGAGCTGGAAGTACCGCAAGCTGCTGATGAACCTCAACAACGCGGTCGAAGCAGTGTGCGGTCGCTCCGGTGTCCGCGGGCGGCTCGGCGAGATGGTGCAGGCCGAAGGCGAGGCAGCGATCGCAGCTGCCGGCATCACCGCGACCAGTCCCGAAGTCGACCTCGCCCGCCGCGGCGACGCCTTGAAGATCCAGCCGGTCGGTGACGAGCCCCATCGTGCTGGTGGGTCGTCGTGGCAGAGCCTGCGACGCGGCACCGGGACGATCGAGACCGACTACCTCACCGGCGAGATCGTGCTCCTCGGCCGACTCCACGGTGTCCCGACCCCGGCGAACAGCGCACTCCAGCGCCTCGCCGTCGAGATGGCCCGCACCGGCGAGCCGCCCGCGTCGCGTGACGTCGACGACGTGCTCCGCGCCATCGACGTGACCTGACGACCGCCCTCGCTCGCCTCACCGAACCCGCGGCCCGTGGTCGCCTCGTCGAACGCGAGCTGACACTCGAACGCCGACGAGCCAGACTGGCACGGTGATCATCCGGTCCGCCATCATCCTCGCTGTCTTGGCAGCCACCGTCGCCGCCTGCGGTGACGACGATGCGTCGGAGTCGGCGCCCTCGTCGCTCGCCGACACCACCTCCACCGTCTCGACCGACGCGGGCAGCGAGACCGGCGGTGACGAGCAGGCGTTCCCCGACATCATCGATGTCGTGGTCACCGCGAACGGCGACACGTTCACCTTCGACGTCACGGTCTCGTCCCCGTACGACACACCCGAACGCTACGCGGACGCCTGGCGCATCGTGGCGCCCGACGGCACCGACCTCGGCGTGCGCGAACTCACCCACGATCACGCCGGCGAGCAGCCGTTCACCCGCTCCCTGTCCGGCGTCGAGATCCCCACCGACGTCACGACCGTGACCGTCGAAGGACGCGATCTCGCCAACGGCTGGGGCGGCGGCACCCAATCCGTGACGATCGAACACTGACTCGGCCCCGGGGAAGACGTTCTTTTCGCAATACGTCCCGGTTTCCGGAACACATTGCGAAAAGAATGGCAGGTGACCCTGCTTGCCCCGCGCGTGACCCGACGTCGGTCTGCGCGGCAACCACGACGGACGCCGCACCGGGCCCGAGCGCTGCTACAGCGCGTCGGGGAGCGGGGT
>JBAWHL010000204.1:0-5972 GCA_049593815.1 Ilumatobacteraceae bacterium
GTACGGCGGCATCAGCGGCGCAGCGTGACCACGCGGGATCGGCCGGCGAGCGGCGCGATCGCGACGGCGAGCCGGGGCCGTGCTCGTCCCAATCGATGCGCATCGGTCCAGGATCGACGCCAACGAACGGACGAGTGGCTGCTCCTCCGTGACCGCTCGATGTGCCTCCGCCCCGACCCGCTGCAAATGATCAGGGTCGTCGAGCAGCTCCACGAGCGCGTCGGCGACACGGTCGGTCTGCACGAAGTGAACCCCCGGGACCAACGGCTCGAACCCGTGCGATGGTTCCGAGACCACGACGCAGCCGTTGGCCATCGCCTCGACCATGCGCGCCCATTCGAAGTATCCGTGATCATCGTCACTGCGATGCAGGTTGACGAGGACCTTCGAGCGTGCGAGAAGGTCGTACTTGTCCGTGCCGAACACGACCCCGGGCTCGTTTCCGGTGATCGGCCGAGACGACGAGAACATGCGAATCTCAGCGTGACGGTCCCAGAGCGCGGGAGCCAGTGAGGCGAGCTTCGCCGACCGCTCCGGGGTGTCTCCCCCGAGGAAGAGCACGTCGATGTCGCGTTCATCAGCCACGCTGCGTCGGTCCATCGACGGTACGGCCCCGAGGGCCAAGCGGACCGCCTCGAATCCTTCACGCTCGATCGCCGCCGTCCCGGTTGCGTTGATGTCGATGACCAGCGGACTCCCGACGCAGAAGCCGAGCGAGAGCAGGAACCACGGCGTTCCGGGTTGCTCGGTGCACACCGGGACGCTGCAGCGCGCAGCGGCGCGGATGGCCGCATCGGAGTCCGTGCGCAGCAGATAGAACTCGTGTGGCGCCACGACGAGGTTGATCGAACCGTCGGCGGCGGGAAGGCGGTCGGTGACCACAGCGGAGGTGGCACCGGTCTGTGCGGCGGCTTCGGCGATCCACGACGCGATGTCGCGCATGAAGCCGTTTCCATCGGGCGCCACGAACACGTGCACCTGCATCCCGCTCGTCGCGGCACCGACCGGCCAGGGGGACATCGCGCTCAGGCTCGCTGAATACGCCGGAGGATGGACCGAGGGGCGCGCGCGATCTTGCGGGCCGCCCTGGTCACGATGTCGGAGATGTCGGCGTGTGCCCGCATGTCGGCCACGACCGAACGGAGCACGACGCGCCGACTCTGCACTTCGCAGAGTTGCTCTGCGATGGAGCGCAACTCGGTACGTCGCGCCATGGACTCGACCTGCAATCGGTCCAACTGCTGCTGCATCTCGGCGGGCTCCATCGCCTTCGGAGGGTAGCCGTCGACCGGCTATGGTCAGCGCGCCAGACACGATGTTCGATCGACTCAAACTCCACTTGCTGCAGCGTCTCGACCTGCCCCGCATCGCGGCGCGCGCCGATGGGGCCGCTGAGGCGGTGGTGCACCTGGAACGGGCTGCAGACCGTTCGGCCGAGATCGAGACGGCATTGGCCCGCGCTGACGACGACCTGCGGACCCGGCTCGATGCGCTCGAGCGCTGGGCCCGAATCGAGCGCACCACGATCTGGGCCGCGCATGCACCGTTGCGTCACCGCCCGCTCATCAATGTCGTGATGCCGACACGCAATCGCGCCGCGTCACTCCAGGTCGCCATCGATTCGGTCCTCGCACAGACCTACGACCACTGGCAGTTGGTGGTCGTCGACGATGGCAGCGACGACGGCACCGCGGGCGCCCTGCAGCGCATCGCCGAACTCGACCCGCGGGTCGTGGTACACCGCACGACGGGCATCGGTGCCGCTGCGGCCCGCAATGTGGGCCTCGGAGCAGCGACGGGTGACTGGGTCGCGTTCCTCGACGACGACAACACGATGCACCCGGGCTGGTTGCGGGCCGTCGCTGAGTACAGCGGGAGGGAGGTCGACTGCCGGGCCATGTTCGGGGTCCAGCTGCGCGATGACGTCTTGGGTGGCGACGTGGTCCCGTGGGTGCTCTTCGATGAGCAGATGACGCTCGAACGACTCCGACTCGACAACACCATCGACCTGGGTGCGCTGGCGGTTCGCGCGGACCACCCGGAACTCAGCTTCGACTCGACTCTCTCGTTGTACATCGACTGGGAGCTCGTCGTGCGCATCGCGGCCACGTCGACGATCCATCCCGTGTCCGTGCTCGCCAGCTTGTACTCCAATGGCGCCCCGACCAGGATCACCGACCAGCACGGCGAGGACACGCTCGAGGAGATGCGGCGGCGGCTCGCGCCCTGACCGGCGACCGTTCAGCCGGCCCCGTCCAGAATCTGTCGACACCGCGTTGCGACGTCGTCCGGCAGACGCTGTTCCGGATCGAGTGGCACCCCGTGCAGCGACGCCAACGGCCTCGGCACATGATGTCCACGCACGCCGTGAACGGCCGAGAACAGTTGGACGGCGACATGAGGGTGCGCCAACGCCCACGGTTCGGTGATCCACCGGCGGACCGCCGCCAGCAGGTCGGGGTCGACGACGAGCACACGGCCGAGGTGCTGACCGTGTCGGAGTCGCCACGACTCCCAGGGCCAGATGCCCTCGAGTGTCGGCCGCTGGTCGGCGTCGATGCCTTCGACGATGCAGGTGGAGAACGCTCGACCGGCGGGCAGCGTCAGCGGCTCGCGAAACCGGACGCCGTCCGGAGCGACGGCGACCGGCGAGCGGCGACCCGCCAGTTCGAGCAGGGCGGCACGCCGAGGTCGCCGCCACGCAGCGCGTGGCGCCGGATCGGTTCGATCGCGGCCGAGCATCTCTCGTCGGCGCTGGTTCGGCAACGTTGCGGGCGGCGGCGCCACGAGACGCTGCGTGGCGACCTCGACGAGTGCGCTGATCGTCGATGACAGCGGCGTCTGACGAAGCAGGTCATAGGCAGCGGCCGCGACCTCGGCGAGCCGGTCGTCGTCCGCCAACACCTCGGGGAGTCGATCGGACAGGTGACCCGGAGCGAACGAGAGGAAGTGCACGCCGTCAGCGAACGGCTCGGTGGCGAGCGACGCCTCGGTCAGGACCGGCACCCCGCAGTGCGCGGCGTCCGCGAAACGCAACCATTCGAAGTACGCCTCGTCGCCCTGATGGATGTTGATCAGCAGCCGCGTGGAGGCCAACGCACGACGCTTGTCCTCGCCAGCCAGGAATGTGGGCGAGGACGCCCGATTCGTCTCCGCGTTGTCGGAGATGCGCAGCACAGCGGCATGTTCCACCAAGGCGTCTGATGCCATGGCGAGGGTCTCGAGCCGCCGGGGGCGCTTGTTGCCCAGGTAGAGCACGTTGGTCGTCGAGTCCGCGTCGGCGGTGTTGCGGGCGTCGAAGCGATCCCACGAAGGGACGTAGCCGAACGACTGGTGTACCGCATCGATGCCGAGCCGTCGATACGCGGCGACGGCGAGCGGGCTGAAGTCGAGCGTGGCTCCGAGCCGCGACGCGACCGCCGCGTTGCGCTCGAAGAAGACCTGATGGGGCTGCTCCGCCGACATCCCGATCGTGCGGGCAGCGACGACAGGGTCGTCGATGAAGCCGGTTCCTTCGAGCGTGACGTACTCATGTGGTGGCAGCAGGACGTACACGTCGTCAGCATCGACCTCGTGGGCGGACGGGTCGGCGGTCCGAACCGATGCAACCCCTGCAGCGCTCAGCGCCTCGACCATCGCCTCGGCGAGCTCGACGAAGAACGCGTTCTGGAACTGCGACATGACGAACACGATCCGTGGCATCCGCACTCCCCCATCGTCGCAGACCGGACCGCGCACGGGTCGGATCACCGACGGTGCGACGAGGTGGCCAGTAGGATCGCTCCCCGTCATGTCGCTCCGGACTGCGGTCGCTCACCGCAACCTGCTGTACCTGCTCTCACTGAAGGAGCTGAGGACCAGGTATCGCAAGTCAGTACTCGGTTGGGCCTGGAGCCTGCTGAACCCGATCAGTCAGATGATCATCTTCAGCTTCGTCTTCCTGGTGGTGTTCAAGGCCGCCCCTCCGATCGGCGTTCCGAGCGGCCTCGAGGTCTTCCCGCTCTACTTCCTGTCGGGCATGTTGCCGTTCCAGTTCTTCTCGATCTCGGTCACGACCGCAATCGGCGTGGTCGACGGCAATGCAAGTTTGATCAAGAAGGTCGCGTTCCCGCACGAACACCTGGTGTTCTCGGTGGTCATCGCCCAAGTGATCACACTGTGCATCGAGCTGGTGGTGTTGGCGATCGCCCTGATGATCGCCGGTGCCAACGCGTTGCCGTGGCTCATCGTGAGCATTCCGCTGATCGTGTTGCTGATGATCTTCACGACCGGCGTCGCGCTGGCGCTGTCGGCAGCCAACGTGTTCTTCCACGACATCAACTATCTGTGGGGCATCGTGTCGCAGCTGCTGTTCTACGCGTCGCCGATCATCTACACACCGATCGTGATCGAGAACGATGCCTTGCGCGCACTCACCAACTGGGGCCCGACGGGTAGCTTCGTGCGCGCCTTCCACGAGGTGCTGTACGACAACCGGATGCCGGGTCTCGGGCGTTGGGTCCACTTGATCGTGATCTCGTTCGTCGTCTTCGCGATCGGGTCCTGGATCTTCGGCAAGCTGTCGCCGCGGTTCGCGGAGGAGATGTGATGACCGATCGCTCACCGCTCACGGGTCCGGCGCTCACCGTCGACAACGTGTCCAAGACGTTCAAGGTCCACAACGAACGCGCGAACTCGCTGAAGCAGTACATCGCGATGCGTGGACGCAATCGCTACGAGGAGTTCCATGCGCTCCGTGACGTCTCGTTCGAGGTCGGGTCGGGCGAGGCGTTCGGTGTCATCGGCCACAACGGGTCCGGCAAGTCGACACTGCTGAAGTGCATGGCCGGCATCCTTCGCCCCAACGCGGGAACCATCACGGTCCACCGACGCATGTCGGCGCTCTTGGAGTTGGGCGCGGGCTTCCACCCCGATCTGACCGGGCGCGACAATGTCTTCCTCAATGCGTCGATCCTGGGCATGGCGCGACCCGAAATTGCCAAGCGGTTCGACGAAATCGTCGAGTTCTCGGGCCTCGAGCAGTTCATCGACACACCGGTCAAGGCGTATTCGTCGGGCATGTACGTGCGGCTCGCGTTCGCCGTCGCGATCAATGTCGACCCCGAGATGCTGTTGATCGACGAGATCCTCGCCGTTGGCGACGTGACCTTTCAACAGAAGTGCATGGAGAAGTTCGTCGAGTTCCGCCAGGAGGGCCGCACGCTCGTCCTCGTGACCCACGATCTCGCCAGCATCCGCAACTTCTGCGATCGAGCGGTGTGGCTCGACCACGGTCAGATCGCGGGCGAGGGAGACCCAGCGACGCTGGTGGACGAGTACACCGAGAAGATGCTCGGCACCGACGGCGACGCTGAACACGTCGACGGCGCACGACGCGGCTCGGGCCAGATCCGTGTGGAACGTGTCGAGATCCTCGCCGACGGACAGCCGACCACCCAGCCGCGCAACGGGCATGCCGCCACGATTCGGCTCCACTTCCGAGCGATCGAGCCAGTGCCGAATCCGGTGGTCGCGATCAAGATCGGCAGCCTCGGCGGAGCAATCGTCACCGCACCGTGCTCGCGCGACACCCGGACCGTTCCAGCATCTCTCGATGGCGACGGCACCATCGACATCGAGATCCCGGACCTGTCACTGCTGCCCGGGCCGTACGTGATCCACAGCGAGATCACCGGCTTCAACAGGCATCACATCTACGACCATCTGCAGAACGCGGCCCGGTTCGACGTCGTGAGCGGCGATTCGTCCGAGAACGAGGGCCTCGTCACGCTGCGACCGACGTGGACCATCTCAGGTGATGGTGTGTCGGCTCATTCCGAGAAATTCCCCGATGGCTGAGTCGGAACCGGTCGGTCTCAACCCGTCGTACGTCGGATTGCGCGGCGAGATCGTCGATCGGGTGCCATCCGGAGCGAAACGCATCCTCGACCTCGGAGCGGCCGACGGGACGCTAGGTGCCCATCTCCTCGCTC
>JBAWHL010000205.1:0-10861 GCA_049593815.1 Ilumatobacteraceae bacterium
ACGGCACCACCTTCGTTCCCGGCCGAGTTGCCGTCGAAGGTCGGGCTCAACAGCTGTCGTGAGCCACGTGACGACTGCCCGCGGATGTACAGCGCTCCGCCCTGGTCGAGCGCGGTGTTGTTCGTGAAGGTCGTGCCGTCGATCGAGAAGTGGGAGGGATCGAGGAGGTGGACAGCGCCGCCGCCGCCGGATGCACCGTTCGTTTCGAACGTCGAACTCTGCGCGGTGAACTCGATGCCGACGCCCGCGATCGCTCCCCCGCCGAGCGCAGCGTTGTCGACGAAGGTCGCTCCCGCGACACGCACCGTCCCGTTCGTCACGAACACGACGCCGCCATAGCCATCGGTGCGGTGGTTGCGAAACTCACCGTCGAAGAGGCCGATCTCGGCCCCCACGCCGTAGACAGCCGCACCGCCGGTCCGGTCGGGATCGAGCCCATTGACGATGTCGATCCCCTGGAAGGTCAGCTTGCCCAGCTCGACTCGGAAGCCCGGGCCATCATCGAGGTCGATCACGGGATTGGGTGCGGCAACGCTCCAGTCGCTCCGGGTGATGTTCAGGTTCGATGTCACGGTGATCGCTCCACCGAGGTCGTGGTCGCCGGCCGGCAGCAGGATGCTGTTCTCCCCCGACAGCGCCTCGACCTCGATGATCGCGGCGCGCAACGAACAGTGTCCGGCGGCATCAGCGCACACCCGGTCGCCGGGCGCCACGTCGTCGGACGGGGCGAAGACGTCGACCGTGAAGTCGAGCGCCTCGACGGTCCCGCCCGAACGGGTCGCCGCGAACGTGAGCCCGGTCGCGACGGACGCGACGGCGAGTGCACCGACGATGAACCGCTGCGTACTCATCCGCCGAGCCCTTGGTTCGAGCCGACAGTGATGCGCCCGGCGGTGAACACGATCGTCTTCTCGCCGGGCGGCCACTTCTTGAGGATCGAGTCGGCCGTCAGTGCCCGGAACGACGCTGCCTTCGCTCGCAGGCGGGTGATCTCGTTCTGCCGCTTGAGGAGCAGTTCACCGGGGACGTCACCGATCGTCTCGACGAGCCGGTCGGCCTTGCGTTCGAACTCGCCGGCCAACAGGTCGAAGCGACGCTCGAGGTCTTCGGCGACCCGTCGAGCGACAGCGGGGTGGGTCGTCGACATCGTGTACTCAGCGGCGAGGTCGAAATACTCCGAGGGCAGGTCGTTGGCGGCGTCGGACCAGCCGTGTCGACCGGAGCGGCCGATCTTGTCCATCTCGGTCTTGATGTAGGTCTCGACCTGCCCGCGCTTGCCCGCTGGCCACTCGCCGCCGACCGGCAGCACGGCCTGCCCGTCGTAGTCGCTGATCACGGGCTTCTTCTGGGTGATCCACGACCCATCGGGATTCTGGCCGGTGCGCACCACGTCGGACACCGTGAACGCTCCATCGACGTTGTCGATCTGCAGGTTGGTGTAGGTGGTCGTCGGATGGTTGCGGATCTCGGTGACCTGCGACGGCGTGAGATCGGTGCGGGTCGCCATGTAGGCCGGGTCGTCGAGCTGCTCGAGGAACTCGACGCCGTAGGTGTTGTGGCCGGGTGCACCGTTGAGCACGGTCACGCCGTCGTACTTGGCCGACGCCTCCGCGATCCGCTGCGTCTTGGCGCCCCCGGCCTGGAATGCGTCCCAGTTCTTCTGCTGGATCTGGAGGCGCTCCTGGTAGCGGGCGGTGAAGCCGGGGTTGTCCCACTCGATCTCCTCCAGGACCGCCCGCGGCACCGGTGTCGGCTCGAAGATCGTCACCTTCCCGGCCAACGACGGAGGCGCTCCGAGCATCAGGTCGAGCTGGCCGACAGCCTTCTCCTTGGTGAAGGCCCGCTTCCCGACACCGTCGATGCCGACCGACATCGGCTCCGCGGTGCGGAACACCATCTCGACGTCGACGTCGTACTTGGTCTTGATCTCCTCGACGATGCCGTTGATGCGGTTCGCGTCGGTGGCGGAGAATCCGCCGAGGCGTTCGAGGTCGGCGGCGGAGACGTCGGCGCCGTACGCCTTGTCCTGGAAGCGTTCGATTCGGCGTTCGTTCTCGACGAACTGCCGTGTCGCCGATCCGAACGTGTCGGCGCCCGCCTCGACCGCCTCGGCTCCGCGGCTCGTCTTGCGGAGCGCGTCGACGCCACCCTCGACGGTCTTGCCGACCCTGGTGACCGGCCCGAGGCCACCCGTGGCGAACTCCTCGGCGACGCCGGCGGCGGTGTAGTACGCCACCGTGGCGCCTTGGCCGCCGTGGCGGTTGCCGACCTTCGTGCCGAACGCCACCGGATCGGCCGCGAACTCGCCCGCTTCGATGCGCCAGATGTCGGCCTGCCCCGTCGCGGCGAACTCGATCGAGGACTTGGCTTCGGTCGCCGCACCGCTCCACGAGTCGTAGGCGACCTGCAGGTCGACAGCGCCGAGACTGCTCGGGTTGGAGAAGCCGGACTCGAGGTAACCGAGCTCGTCGCGAGCCATCTGGACCGCCCGTTCGGCGAAGGCCTCGCGCTTGACCGGATCGGTGATCGTGTCGTACAGGCGCCAGAGTGACTCTCCGTCCTGTGCGCCGAGGTTGGTGATCGCGGTCTCCGCGCCGTCGACGAGGCCACCAAAGTAGTTGTTGATCGCCTCCCGCTGGACGGCACCACTGGCGAGGAAATTCGCCGTCGTGTCGTCGAAGCCGAGACCGCGCCAGGACTCATACTCCTGCTGACGGAGCTGTTCGGTCTCGTTGACGACGTCACTGACGGTCTGATTGGTCAGTGCCTTGCCCTCGGCAGCACCGCTCGAGAGGTGTCGGTCGAGTCCGGCAACGGCCTGTCGTTGGAGGTCGATGGACCGGATGAGCCCTGCGTTGATCTCGGCGGACAGCTCCTCGAATGCCTCGGCGGGCGTGCCGAGTGCCGTAGTGGCGTTGCCCTGGAGGCCGAAGACGCCGACGCCGATGTCGGTCACCTGCACCGCCCACTTCACGATCACTTCCTCGTGGCCCACGAGGGAGTCGGGCAGTCCCCTCGACGGCGCACCGAGACCGAGAGGTTCGACGCCGTCGATGATGTCGAGCTGCATTCCCCCAGTCGCCCAGGTGATGCCCGGCAGGAGGTCGTTCGTGGTGTTGCGGATCTTGGCGGTCAGTTTGACCCAGCTGGGGTCCTCGGTGGTCTCGCCGGTGATCTCGACCTCGAATCCGTCGTCGAGTTCGACGGTGATCTTCGCTCGACCGGTAGCCGACGCGCGGTCTGCCGTACCGGGAATGTCCCACCGCACCGTGGCACCGACGCCGAAGTCGCCGTAGTTGGTGACGACGAGCGGAAACTCGATCGTTCGCGATTCGCCGGCCGGGACGACGTCCCACTGCAGGTCTGCGAGGTCGGGATACACCCGTTGTTCGATCGCCCGTTCGGGCCCTCGGTCGAGGTAGCGCTCAAGGACGTTCTCGAGCCGGACGTCCTCGACGTCTTCGGTGCTGGTGTTGGTGATCTCGACCGTCGCGACGATGTCCTGCTCGACTGGCTCGCCCCCGTCGTCGAGTTCGAGCAACACCTCGGTCGGCTCGAAGGTGACGGCGACCGTCACGTCCGGTTCGGGAAGTTCACCACCGAAGCCGATCACGAACTGCGGTGTCGCGACGACCTGCCCCCAGCCGTAGGTGCCGTTGCCGACCTCGCCGAAGTCGTTGCGTCCCCAGCAGGCGATGAACCCGTCGGCCGTTCGCGCACACCGGGACTCGTAGGTGCCCGACTCGATCTCCCGAACGTTCTCGAGGGCGAGTACGCCGCCGCCGAGCGCATTTCCGCCACCGCGACAGGCTGCGGTCCCGTCGCTGTAGACGACACAGGTCGAGTTGGAGGAGACGTCGAGGTCGATGGCGCCCTCGAACTCGGGGATCTCGGTGGGTGTCAGCACGGCGCTCGCGTTGCCCGCAAGGAATCGCTGGGAACTGTTGCGCCCCCAGCAGCTCACCTTGCCGCCGGTGCGGATCGCACACGACTGATGGACGCTGATCGCGTCGGTGATGCCGGGGACCTGGATGGGCGACTTCTCGTATCGCCGATCGGTGCATCCGCCATCGCGCGTGCAGGCGTGCGTGACGCTGCCGGACTGTCCGTCGCCGAGCTGTCCGTCGGAGTTCAGCCCCCAGCACCAGACGGTGCCGTCGGACTTGAGCGCGCAGGTGAAGCCGCCGGCGCTGGTGAGATCGATGACGCCCGTGAGTCCGGAGACCGCGACGGCGGTCGCCGAGCTGGGTGGGGGGCGAGCGAACGACGTCTCCGGCCAGCCTGGCGAGCCGTTGCCGAGCTGCCCGACGTTGTTCCAGCCCTGACACTGGACGCCGCCGGCGAGGGTGATCGCACAGCGACCGGCGGACTTCGAGGAGGTCGCGAATCCGTAGGTCCGAGGAACCGCGGACGACCACGGCGGTCGGCTGTACAGACTGCCTTCACCGTCTTCGATGATCGCCGCTGCGCCCCAGCACGAGACGACCCCGGTCGAGCCGATGGCGCAGCTCCCCGAGGACTGCACGACGTCGGAGATCTGGGCACGAACCGGGATCGGGGCACGAAGGTTCTCCCAGTAGACGCCGGATCGGCCGTCTCCCAGCCCGCCATCGGTCGCGTCCCCCCAACACCAGACTTCGCCCTCGTCGGTGGTCGCGCACCCGCGCCCGAGATCGACGGCGAAACGTTGTTCGGTCGCGGCGTGCGCCACGGGAGAAGTCGTCGGGGAACCGACCTGGACGACCAGCGTCGCAATGAGTGCCCCCGCAAGCACAAGCATCCACCGCCGCATCGAGGGGACAGTACGGACAGCCACCAACAGGCCACCAACACATCACCAACGGACCGGCAACAGACGCCAACAATCCTGTTCCGGCCCCAAATACGCCGTCTGGCCAAGGTCCTGGCCGCGACGACACGGCTTCGCCCCGGATGACCCAGCGTTACAAAAGGGGTCTGACCCCTGATGTAACGGTCAGGTCACGTCGCGGGTCATCGTGTCGAAGTCGCAGGACCACGTGGAGGTCGCCGCGGTCAGGTTGTACTGGCGTGACAGGTGCTCGATGCCACCCCACGGGGACTCGTGGCGGGGATGGTCCGTCAGCGGGGAGTCGACGCCCTCGACGAGGAAGGCACCGGTCGACGAGAAGTCGACGATGCCCGACGACGGCGAGGTCCACGACACCGTGAAGCCCGCGTCGTCACGCACGACCGACGGCTCGATCGCCGTCACGGCGTTGACGAAGCCGTCGAAGGTGCCGCCGTCGTCGTTGCCGACCTCGACGATCCACACGTTGTCAGGGCCGCCCTCGGCGACGAGGTCGAACGGCTTGGTCATGCCGTTGGTGGCGACCACGGTCGAGTCGTATTCACGCCACGTCGGCACCCGCCACGACCACAGCGCGATGTAGCCGCCGCTCTTGGACACGATGGTCCAGTTGTCGACCTGACGGACCTCGTCGAAGTGCTCCTGCGGAACGTACGCATGGGTGTAGGGCTGGTAGCCGAACACGCTCCACACGAGCGGGTCGGTCGCCTCGTCCCACTTCGGTTGATAGATGTGGATCGCGGTCCGCTCGTGCTGGGCGACCCGCGGCATCGATGCCTCGCCGGTCCAATATCCCGGTGCCGGGTCGTCGGCCCAGATCGTTGTCTGCGCGACGTCGGTGACCGGGTGAGTGGTGAACACCAGTGCCCGTTCGTCGATCGCCGCCTGCCAGGCCTGCCCCTGGTCACGCATCTCGCCGAAGCGGTGGTCGAGCACCGAGGTGAGCGACACCTTGGGGTCGCGGTAGGCGTAGGTGTTCGCTTCGCTGAGGAATCCGAAGTTGATGACCGCGGCCCGCTCCTGCTCCCAGTCGCGGATGCGCACGGGGTCGAATTCGTTGATCTGGGCGAGCAGCTTGATGTCCGCGAATTCGGCGGTGTCCCACAGGCGGTACTCGTTGCCTGCGTCGACACCCACCTTGGCGAGCGGCCACATGCCGACCGCGCCGAGGCTCCACCAGAACGGCAGGTTGGCCGGATCGTCGAAGTCCTTGCCGTAGGGCGCCACAGGATTGTCGGTGACCGGCGAGGAGCCGTCGAAGTAGACCCCGTGGCGTTCACGCACGACGCTCGGCTGGTCGTCGGTGGCGATCTCGACCACGAGCTGCGGCGGCCGGTAGCGCCCGGCGATGCTGAGGTACGTGGCGCCGTTGTCGCTGGTCGATTGGTACGGCGCGTCGGTGTCGTCGAACACGAACTTCGCGGTGCCCCAGGTGTCCTCGTCGAGCGAGCTCATCTTGTCCTTCTTGTACGTGCGCCCACGCGGCGCGGTGTAGCAGCCGGCCTGGTTGTGGGCGGCCATGTCGACGAGGCACAGGTCGAGCGCCATCGCCGCCGCCGTGACGATCTCCGGGTCGTCGGCGAGCTCGGCGAGCATCAGCAGCGGGGTGACGTTCTTGAGCATGTAGACGTTGGAGTGCCACTCGAAGAACCCGAGGTCGGCTCGCTCGGCGATCCACTCGAGGATGTCGGGGCGAGCCCGTTCGAGGTGCTCCGCGCCGGTGAGTCCGGTGACCTCGAAGGTCTCATCGGGGTAGCGCTGGCCGGAGAGGTACTCGATGGCGAAGCCGATGATCCTGTGGTTCTCCGACCAGAACCACAGGTTGTCGAGACGGTCGGCGGGCAGCGGATCGTCGTACCGGTAGCGGTTGGCGAGCATCCGCTGATCGATGGCGGCGATCACGTCCGGCGACAGCGAGGTCATCTCGGTGTCGCCCTGGCCGAGGGCGAGCATCCAGTGGAGATACATCAGCTGGAAGTCGCGGGTGTCCTCCCACGCGTCGATCATCTCGAACACGGCGCCGAGTGAGTCGACCGTGACGTTCTCGATCGGCCAGGTGAAGTCGGGGTCTCGACGCGACCGTCCGAGGTAGGCGTTGATCCCGGTGGTGTTCGAGGAGTGTTCCGCCGTGGTGGCGAACGCGAGGTACTCCTCGACGCGCTGCTGGTAGATCGCTTCGTCCATGAGTCCGGGTGAACCGGGGGCGATCAGCGCCGCGTCGGCGGGACTCGACGGTGCGAGGGGGACCGTGGTCGGCGCAGCGACGGTGTCGGGAACCGTCGACGGTGAGGTCGTGGTCCCCGGCGCACCGGTGGTCGTCGGCGTCGCGGTGTCGCTGTCGGACCCGCCGGAGCACCCCGCGACGAGCGCTGCGGTGGCGCCCGCGCCCGCGATCAGGAACCGCCGGCGTCCGAGCGCGAACCGTCGCGCGTCGTCGATGATCGATGAGGTGATGTCGTCGCCCGTCTGCACGGCGCCCACTGTAGGGAGTTCGGTCGGGTCGACACCCGCGGTCGGGACGGGGAGGTGACGTCGTGCCCGGTGTCACCGGACGCCCCGCGAACCCTGCAGTACTGTCCATGAGCGGGGAAGGAAAGCGGGCACATGGAGTACGACGCGTTCATCTCGTACAGCACGCACGGCGATGGTGAGGTGGCGCGCTCGTTGCAGACCGGCCTCGAGCGGCTCGTCAAGCCCTGGTATCGCCGCCGACCGTTCCTGCGGATCTTCCGCGACGAGACGAGTCTCCCGCCTGGCGCCGATCTCGGTGAGCTGATCGAGCGGCGTCTCGATCAGTCGGGGCACCTCGTCGTGCTCCTCTCGCCCGAGTCCGCGACATCACGGTGGGTCGACATGGAGATCGAGCACTGGGTGGCCACTTCGGGGCCCGACACCATCGTCCCGGTGATCACCAGCTTCGCACCGGGGGCGATGGTTGACCTCTCCGAGTTCGATTGGACGGGCGCCGACGTACCCGAACAACTGCGTGGGCAGCTCGCCGAGCCCCTGTACGTCGACATGCGATGGGCCCGCGGGTCCGACGAACTCGACCTGAGCAACCCTCGGTTCGAGCGCAACGTCGCGCAGGTCGCGGCGGCGATCCGCGAGCAGGGACCCGACGAGTTCATCGGGGCGCTCGTCGCCATGCGGGCGCGAGCACGGATCCTCACCGGCACGATTGGACTGGCGGTGGGCATCCTGATCGTCGCCGTGGCGTTCATCGCCCTCGGTCTGCTCGCTGCACGAGCCGAGATCAGCTCCGCGCGAAACGAGCTCGACGAGATCAACGCGCAGCTCGACGAGCAGCGCAGTGCACTGCGCGTTGCCGATGCCGAGCTCCTTGCCTCGAAGCGCGAGCTGGCAAATGCCCAGCTCGCGGTGCAACAGGCCACCGACGACCTCGCTGCAACGCAGCTTCGTCTCGACCAGGCCGAAGACGACCTCGCTGCCACTGAAGGCGACCTCGCTGCGACCGAAGCGGATCTGGAGGCGGCACGGCGCGACGTTTCCGCTGCGGTCGATGCTCGCGATGCGGCGATCGCGGCGCAGGAGGCGGCCGAGGACGACCTGCGAGCGGCCCAGGCCGAACGCGACCAGGTCCAACGGGAGCTCCAGGCGCTCGAGGAGGAACGGAACGCCCTGCTCGCCGAGCGCGACGCAGCCGCAGCGGCGCGCGACCAGGCGATCCGCGAGCGCGACGCGATCGCGTTGACCGCGGAGGCGGTCGCGCTGGCGGTCGACTCGGGTGTCGCGAACGCGAACGGCGACGCCGCGCTCGGACTCGCGTTGGCCGTCGAGTCGGCAGCGACGCTCGATGTTCCACCCGCCGCGTCCTACACCGCGCTCGTCGCGGCCCGTGAGGCACTGGCCACCAACTCGTGGCAGACCGTGGGAACCCATTCGTCGACAGTCGCCCTGTCGTCGGACTCATCGGACGTTCTCCCACTCACGCTGGACACGGCGCCGGTCGCAGCTCGCTCGAACGCCACGACCGGCGAACTGTTGATGCTGCTGCAGAACGGCACCGTGCAGATCGTCGCCCCTGGCACATTCACCTCCCGCCAGATTCACGCGTCGGTGCCCGACTGCTTCGGCTGCGACCCAACGGTGTGGTTGGCCGACGATGCGAGCCGCTTCGTCGTTGCCACCGGACCCCACCTGTCGCTGCGTCACGGAACGACAGGGGCCGAACTCGCCGCGGTCGACCTCCCGCAGGGCCACTCCGTGTCTGGCGCCGCCGTCAACGGCGCTCGTGTCGCGATCCAGGCCGAAGCGCTCGACGACGTCGAGTCGTGGTTCAGCTCACACCGAGAACTCCTGATCTGGGACACCGCATCCCTGGACCCACCACGTCTGGTCGCGCGGGCCGCCTCCACAGATGATGTGCTCCTCGGGGGCCTCACCGACGCTGGCCAGGTCGTGTGGGCGAAGATCTCGCCCGTGGATCAGGATGGGTACGAGACGGCGGTCGAGACCCGCGTGATGGTCGACGGTGTGGCGATCGCGACCGCCGATGCATCCGTCGGCACGCCCGAGTGCATCAGGGTCAACAGCTCGGGCACGGTGATCTCGTTGTCCGACTCGACCGGTGTCGTTCGGCTGGTCGACGCGTCGACGGGTCAGGTCACCAGCGGCCAGCCACTTCGGCCATTCCAGCAGGGGCTCAGCGCTCTCGACCGGCTGGTCCCCGAGTGTGGAGCGATGACCGCAATGGGTGAGGATGGCAACGTCTGGACGGTCACGAGCGACGGGGTCGTACGACTGACTCGGCGCGACGGCACCGAGTCGACGGACGACACCTATCGGTCTCGTCTGCAGCTCGATCTGGCCGTCTTCGATCGGAAACGGCCGCTGCTGTACCTCTTCGCGCAGTCCGGCGACATCCTCACCGTCGAACGTCGAAACGTCGGCTCCATCGTCCCAGCCCTCGTCGTCGACCGGTCGACCGGTGTCGGCGGGAGCGTCGTGGTCGGCAGCGACGCTCGGCTGATCGTGTGCGCATACCTCGACTGCACGGTGTACGACGCAGCATCCGGGCTCCGAGAGATCGAGCAGGTGTTCACACCGGTCGGGGTCGGCGTGACAGCGGAGATGTTGGTCGGTGACTTCCTGGTCTTCTCCGACGGCGGATGGTGGATCGCTCCCGTCGTCAGCGACGCGTCGCCCGTTCGTACCGAGATCGGGGCACCGCTCGAGCTTCCGACGCCAACGGCGATGCTCGCTGGAGCATCGGAGGCCGAACGGCTCGCCGCGGTCACCGGCAACGTCGTCACGATTCACCAGCTCCACGCCGATGCACCGGGACAGCCCACGGCGGTCGGAACACCGATCGTCTCGCCGATGTCCTCGATCGAGTCGATCGGCTTCAGTGCTGACGGGCGCCGCATCGCCATCGCGGGCGACGGTCGCCTCGAGGTGCACGACACCGCCACGGGCCAGCAGTACATGCCCGCCGACGCGTCGGCCGGCACGCCGCTCCGTTTGCAGCTCGACCGGACGGGCTCGATCGTGCTCGCTGTGTACGACCGCGACGTCACGGTCTGGGACGTCGCGTCGGGCACCATACGCGCCAACCTGTCCTACGACCGCCCGTTGCAGCAGGTCGCACTCAGCCGCGACGGCCGTCTGCTGGCTGCTGACGGCGGCAGGGTGATCTGGGATGTGGCGTCAGGTGCACGTGTCAGTGGCGAGTCGGTCGCGATGGACTCGGTGACCGGTGTTGGCTTCATCGGTGCGACGCATCGGCTGATCTCGACCGGCACGCTCCGTGGCCGACCGGTCGTTGCGATCTGGGACACGCTCGACACCGGTGCGGCGTGCGCACTCGCCCGACCGTTCATGCAGGGTCGGACAGTGGACGCCTACCTACGTACTGGTCGTTCGGCGTCGGGTTGCCCGCCGACGTGACGTCGAGCGTCCAGACGGGCGCGCCATCGCGCGGCCGGTAGGCCATGTAGGTGCCGGTCTCCACGCACTCACGGAGGTGGCGTCCGACGCCTTCGTCGTGCTGGGCGATGCGGTCGATCGCTCGTC
>JBAWHL010000206.1:0-6006 GCA_049593815.1 Ilumatobacteraceae bacterium
GGATCGAACATGTACGACACCGCCGAAGGCGTCGACGCCTACGCCAAGATGGCCGAGGGATACGACGGACGAACCCACATCGAACGGCTCAACCAACTCCTCGCCCCAGGCGCGACCGTGCTCGAACTCGGAATGGGCCCAGGCGTCGACCTCGACATGCTGGCCCAGACATACACCGTCGTCGGGTCCGACAACTCGCAAGCGTTCCTCGACAGATACACCGCAACCCATCCCAACGCTGACGTCGAGCTCCTCGACGCGATCACGATCGACACGGACCGGCGGTTCGATGCGATCTACAGCAACAAGATCCTCCAGCACCTGACCACCGACGAACTCCACCGATCCCTGCAACGCCAAGCCGAGATCGTGCACCCGGACGGACTGCTACTCCATGGCCTATGGGCCGGAACGGCGGTCGGCGACCACGACGGACTCCCCGACAACCGCTATACGCCAGACCCCCTCGCCGCCGTGGTCCCCGACACGCTCGAGATCGCCGTCTGCGAGTACTACGCCGAAATGCACCCGAACGACTCGCTCCGCGTCATCCTCCGCCCATCCGCGACATAGATCGAGACGCACACGCGAGTCACGATGCCCCCGGAGGTGTTCGCAGCTACTCCAAGCGACGGGAGCCGCCCATATTCGCGACCACCGCCCATCGAACAGCTCACTCAGGTACGGCACGTATCGGTCGGTCGCACAGCCGCCGGCGGGCGCTCATAATCGCGGGCAAGAACGCTCCTGTCCGCGCTCGGGAACCGGCGAACTGTGCGGCCTCAGGCGGGCGATCGACAGCGCATAATCACTTCCGTGAACGATTCCGGACACCGGCGGAGCCGGGAGCGACGGAGATGACCTGGATCGATCGCTGACTCGCTGCAGCGCCACGATGCGGAGTGCCCACAGCGTCGATCGAAGAGAGCGACGCGTCGCCGAACGAGCATCGAACGATCCCGACCGGCACATCGACGCCGGTGCCCTTCACAGCCTTCGCGTCGTCGACCGTTTCATTCTAAACCCTCACGTCAACTGACGCAGAAACACCACGACCGGTGTCGGTCGAACCGCATCAGCGCTTCAGCGCTTCAGATCAGCGACCAGTCCACCCGAGGCTCGAACCAGATCGGCCGGGCTGAGCGCGAACACGTCATGCCACGTGCCCGCAGCGGCCCACACCTCGTCGTAGGCCAACAGATCAGGGTCGACGAACGTCCGCAACTGGGGTTCACTTCCAAACGGCGGCACCCCGCCGATCGGGAACCCCGTCGCGGCGCGAACGGTGTCGGCGTCGACCCGGCTGCACGCCGATCCGTCGGCGGCCGCTGCGAGCTTGGCCTCGTCGAGCTGGTTCGCCCCGCTGACGTAGGCGAGCACCACCGCACCGTCGACCGCGAAGATCAGGCTCTTCACGATCTGGCCGACGTCACACCCGATGGCGTTCGCGGCGTCGACGGCCGTCTTGGTCCCCTCGGGGAACCGAACCGGCTCGACGGCCACGCCGAGGAGCGCCCCGGCTTCGATGACCCGGGCGACGTTGCGGTGAACGGTGGGTTCGTCGGCGTCACTCATCGGCCGCGACCGTAGCGGGGCCGCCCATCGACAGCACGAATGCCCCGGCGACCGAGCAACACGCCGCCACGATGTACGGGATGCGATAGGAGCCCGCGACGTCGTACAGCGAACCGAGCACCAACGGACCACCCGCCGTGCCCGTGACGGCGACCAGCTGAGATCGACTGAACAGGCGCGGATAGTCACGCACACCGAACCGCTCCGCGATCAGCAGCGGCTGCATCATCAAGATGTTGCCGATCGTCGTCCCGAACAGGACGATCGCGGCGAAGATCAGCCACGTCGACTCGGCAAAGGCCAGCATGAGGAGGGCGATGCCCTGGGTCGCGGTGAGCACGACGGTGAAACGGGCCATGGCGACCCTCCCGATCAGCTGACCACCCACCAGTCTGGCCACCACCGACGTCCCGGCGATCGTGGTGACGGCGAACTGCGCGGTGCGGGCATCGGTGCGGTCCTCCACCAGCTTCACGAGCTGTTGGATCCCGCCGACCTGCGCGGCGAGGGCGAGCAGGAATCCGAGCGTGATGCAGATGAAGAAGCGCGTCTTGATCGCGGTCTCGAAGTGCTCACCGGTCAGCGGAGGCCGATCCTCCCCGACGACACGCCGGGCGCCGTCGGGCGACCAGCCCTCGACCTCGGGGTCCGGACGCACCAGGAACCACGCCGCCGGGACGATGCCGGCGACGAAGATCAGGCCGAGCCATGGCGTGCCGGCGGCGAGCCCTCGCGTGTCGAGCAGGTGTTTGGCGATCGGGGTCAGGACGATGCCGCCCATCGACAGTCCCGTCGATGCCACCGACAGGGCCACCGAGCGCCGCACGTGGAACCAGCGCGTCACGACCGTCGTCGCGGGCACGAGCCCCGCCGCCGCGAAACCGAAGGCGAAGACGGCGTACACGGCGAAGAGCTGCCACTGCTGCTCGACCTGGCCGAGTACCGCCAGAGAGGCCCCGCCGACGAGCCCGCCGGCGACGATCACGTAGCGCACGTCGTAGCGCGCGATCCATCGGGCGACCACGACGCCGAGCACGCCGCCCACCACGAAGAACAGCGTGGTCGCGAGCGAGATGGTGCTCAGCGGCCAGTCCTTCTCCTTGCTGAACGCGTTGAGGTAGACGGCGAGCCCGTAGAAGCCGAGCCCTCCCGACACCATCAGGACGATGAAGCAGCCCGCGACGACCCACCAACCGGGGAACCGGCCGTGCTCGACGGCTTCGGACACGACCGGCGGGTCGGTCATCCGTTCGCTGGTGTCGCCCATCGGACGACCGTACGCGAGCTAGAGCGCGAACAGATCGTCGAGCGCGCTCGACGTTCCAGTGTCGGTCCCGCCGGCGACGTCAGCGAACGCTGCGTATCCGTCGGTCTCGAGCTGTTCGGCCAGTTCGGGGCCGCCGCTCGCGACGATCCGACCCTGGGCGAGAATGTGCACTCGGTCCGGCTTCAGCTCGTGCAGCAGCCGGTTGTAGTGCGTGATCGCCAGGACACCGAGCGGCTCGTTGCCGGCGTTCGGCTCGTTGCTCATCGCCTCGACTCGGCGGGCACAGTCACGCAGCGCGTCGATGTCGAGCCCGGAGTCGAGCTCGTCGAGGATGGCGATCTTCGGCGCGAGGACTGCGAGCTGGAGCGTCTCGTTGCGCTTCTTCTCGCCGCCGGAGAGGTCGACGTTGAGCGGACGGTCGAGGAAGCGCTCGTCGAAGCCGATGCGGCCGGCCTCATCGCGCAACAACCGATCCAGTCCCTCGGACGTCCGGCCGCGTGAGGCCAGAGCCTCGACGAGGACATCGTTGAGCTTCACTCCGGGCACCTCGGTCGGGTACTGCATCACGAGGTGCAGTCCGGCAGCGGCGCGCTCCCACGCTGCCATCGCCAGCACGTCGACACCGTCGAGGGTGACCGAGCCGCGCGTGATCGTGTAGCCGGGCTTGCCCATGACGACGCCCGACAGCGTGCTCTTGCCAGCGCCGTTCGGTCCCATGACCGCGTGCACCTCGCCCGAACTGACGACGAGGTCGATCCCCTTGAGGATCTCCTTGTCGCCAACGGACGCGTACAGGTCCTTGATCTCGAGTGTGCTCATGCTGATTCCTCCGCGCGCTTCACGATGATCTGTCCGTCCACGACGGACGCGTCGTACACGGCGACCGGCTGGGTCGCTGGCAGCGTGGTGGGGATGCCGTCGAGCAGGCCGAACGTGCTGCCGTGCTTCGGGCACTCGAGCTCACGCTCCTCGCACCAGACTTCGCCCTCCGACAGGGAGTAGTTGCCGTGACTGCAGACGTCGCCGATGGCGTAGACGTCGTCGCCGATTCGGACGACCGCGACGGCAACGCCGTCGATGTCGAACTTCTGGGCCGTGCCGTCGGCGAGGTCACTGAACGCACAGACAGCGGTCATGCCGGCGCCCCTTCCAGGGTTCCGGCGACGGGCGCCGACCCGAGGTCGAGCTTGTTCGACACCCGCAGGCGCAGATCGTCGGCGATCCGTCCGGCGGGAAGTTGGTTGATGACCTCTTCGAAGAACCCGAGCACCACGAGACGCTCAGCGATCTCGGGGCGAACGCCGCGGCTCTCGAGGTAGAAGCGCTGGTCCTCGTCGATCGGGCCGACGGTCGAGGCGTGGCTGCACTTGACGTCGTTGGTCTCGATGTCGAGGTTCGGCACGCTCTCGGCCCAGGCGCCCTCGGACAGCGTCAGGTTCCGGTTCGTCTGATCCGCGGTCGTGCCGTTGGCGTGCTTGCGGATCTTGATCAGGCCGGTGTACACGCTCGCTGCGTGATCCTGCACCGCCCCCTTGAACAGCAGGTCACTGCTCGTGTGCGGGGCGTCGTGATCCTGGATCGTGCGGAAGTCGTGCATCTGGGTGCCACCCGCGAAGTAGAGGGCGACCTGCTTGGTGCTGCCGCCCTGGCCGGACAGCCGGGCTTCGGTGCGAGCTCGGACGTAGTCGCCACCGAGGGTGACCGTGGCGAGCAGCGTGGTGCTGTCTCGTTCGCCGACGGACTGCTGGTTGCCGATCTGCCAGGTGTTGATCCCGACCTCGTTGACGGCCAGGTACTTGACCCGGGCGGCCTGCGCAGCACGTACCTGCAACACGGGGACGACGAGCGCGTCGTCGTCACCGGCGCCGTCGGCGGCGACGAAGTGCTCGACGACACTGATCTCGCTGTCGGCACCCGCGTCGATCACGAGACGGGGGAACACCGCGGTGCCGTCGCCGGCGATGCGATGCGTGATCATGATCGGCTCGGCGATCACCGTGCCGGCCGGCACGCGGATCACGACCGGCGACATGAACGCCCGGTTGAGTTCGGCGAACACGTCGGGGGTCTCGTCGGCGAACAGTTCCGGTTCGGTGTCGACCCGGAGCGACTCGGCGCCGACGGGAAGTTCGACCTCGGTCGCACACGCGACGGGTCGGAATCGATCGAGATCGAGCTGGTCGATCCGGCTGTAGCGCCAGATCTCCTCGGAAGGATCGGGCAACGGGGCGGCAGCGAAGCGGTCGACGGCGGCCAGGCGCATGTCCTGCCAGCCTCCGCTGAACTCACGTACCGCGTCAGGGGTGAACGCAGACACGACCCGAATTCTACCGCTCGCCCGCCGGGAATTCCCCTACGCGCGTAGTGCTAATTCGGATGTGACACGTCGTGCCTGGCACGATCCGTCACATCAGCGTTTGCGGCCGAAGATCCGCTTGAACAGACCCCGCTTCGACGCGGCCTCCTGCTCGGCCTCCACCTCGGCTCGGATGTCGGACCCCGCGGCGTTGAGGATCGCTTCGGCCTCGTCGAGCAGTGCTGCGGCGGTCCCGTCGTCGAGTCCGCTCGGCTCGGGAGGAGTCGGCGGCACGATGAGGGACCCGTGTGTCCATGCCACATCGGCGAGCCGGCGTTCGAAACCCGTGCACGACTCCGGGCATCGCCACGGCGCGTCGGGTGCGAGATCGAGGTTGCACTTCCTGACGGTGTCACCGTTCGGATACGAACGGCTCTCGAAGTTCTTGCACTCGGTCCGCATCGGCACGACCGGAATGCTAGCTAGCCGACGGAGCCCTCCATCTGCAGCTCGATCAATCGTGACCACTCGACGGCGTATTCCATCGGGAGTGTCTTGGTGATCGGCTCGATGAATCCGTTGACGATCATGCCCATCGCCTGCTCCTCGGAGAGGCCGCGGCTCATCAGGTAGAAGAGCTGCTCGTCGGCGATCTTCGACACGGTTGCCTCGTGGCCGACCTGCGAGTCTCGCTCGCCGACTTCCATGTAGGGCAACGTCTTGGAGATCGAGTCCTCGTCGAGGATCAGCGCGTCGCATTCGACGTGGCTCTTGGAGCCCGTGGCACCTTCGTCGATGCGCACCAGACCGCGATAGGTCGTGATGCCGCCGTCCTTGGAGATCGACTTCGACACGATCTTGGAGCTGG